>CBEVHI010000016.1:0-19798 GCA_965549635.1 uncultured bacterium
GCGGCTTCGTGGTGTGGCACGCTCTGTCGGCTGTCGGCTGTCGGCTGTCGGCTGTTGGCTGTTGGCTGTGGGTCACTGGTACTCTCGTCGGCCCATGCTGCAACAGATGCTGCGCGCCGCTCGCCTCGACCGGCGCTTCTACACCGAGTTGATCTTTGACGACTACGCGACCGGTAACGCGGTCATGGTGGTCGCAGCCGTCTACGCCGTGATCGCCCTGTCGCTGGGTCTGTCGGGGATCGCCGGCATCAACATCGTCGGAGTGCTGCTCGTGGTGTTGGGAGGCGTCATCGGCTGGCTGGTGGTCGCCGGGGCGCTCTGGCTTGCTGCCGTCAAACTGATGAACGGGGAGGCCAGGTTCCAGACGGTGGTGCGTCTGATCGGCTTTGCGCACACACCGCTGGTCGTCATCGGAGTGGCGTTGCCGCTGCCAAGGCCGGTGAGCACGCTGGTGGCTGCCTTCGCGCTGATCTGGTTCTTCCTTGCCGTTACCGCGGTCGGGACCGTCTTGTTCGACTTCGACCGAACGAGGTCCGCCGGGGCAGCCCTCATGGCGGTAGCAGCGTGGTGGATCCTGCAGCTGGTCGGGGTCGGTCCCAGCCTTCCCCTGGTGCTCAGCCGTCTCTGATGGCGACCTACCGTCTGGACCTCGCCTACGACGGGACCGACTTCCACGGCTGGGCACGCCAGCCGCAGGTCAGAACCGTCCAGGGGGAGCTGGAGACGGCGCTGGCGCGCCGCTTCGGCCCGGTCGACACGACGGTCGCGGGAAGAACCGACGCCGGCGTGCACGCTCGAGGCCAGGTCGTCAGCTTCGAAACCGACCTGGTCGACCCTGATCGGCTGGTCGCTTCTCTGAACAAGATGCTGGCACCGGAGATCGTGGTGTCGAGCTGCCGGCTGGTCGAGGATGACTTCAACGCCCGATTCTCCGCTGTCAGCCGCACATATCGATACCGGCTCCTTGCCCAACACCTCCCTGACCCCTTCCTGGCACGGACGACGTGGCACGTGGGAGACCACCTCGACCTCGGCGCGATGCAACGTGCAGCGAGCCGGTTCGTCGGCGAGCATGACTTCGCGTCCTTCTGTCGAAAAGGCAGGAGCACGGTGCGCACGGTGCTCCGCGCAGAGTGGATTCAGGACGGGAGCTTCGTCGACTTCTGGGTCGGCGCCACATCCTTCTGCCATCAGATGGTTCGCTCGATGGTTGCCGTCGGAGTCGATGTCGGGAGAGGCAGAGTTCGCCCCGAGGACCTTCCTGCCATCATCGATGCGAAGGACAGGTCGGCAGCGAGAGGGGCGGCCCCTCCCCACGGTCTCACTCTGTGGGAGGTCGGCTATCCGGCCGAAGCTTCGTAGTTGCGCAGCGATGCGCGCAGTTCTTCGGCATGCTCGGCGCTGACTGTCTCGACAGCAATCCCCAGCTCAGTCGTGCCGAACGGCAGCCCTGCGCCTTCCCGCCGATGGTTGACGGTGAGAACGTTGGCGCCGAGTTCGGCGATCAGATGCAGCACTGTGGCCAGCTGACCGGGCACATCAGGGATCAGCACCCTGTACCAGGCATATCTGCCGGCTGCCTCGAGGCCGTGGCGGAGCACCTTGCCGACGAGGAGCGGATCGATGTTGCCCCCGGACAGCACGATCACGCATGGATCGGCCGTTTCCGGAAGTGCCGCCTCGAGGAGCGCTGCTGCGCCGACTGCTCCCGCAGCCTCGACGACGAGCTTGGCACGCTCGAGCAGGAGCATCACGGCCCTGGAGGCGGCCCGGTCGTCGACCGTGACGAGCTCGTCGACTACCTCCTCGATGTGTGCGAACGCGAGTGCCGATGGGGTGGGGACGGCGATGCCGTCGGCGACGGTGGGGTGATACTCGACGGCAACCGGGCTGCCCTGTCTTCGAGACGTGAGGTACGGTGCCACGGATTCGATCTCGACGCCGACGATCGTCGCGTCCGGCCGCAGGGCCTTGATCGCAACCCCGGTTCCGGATATCAAACCGCCGCCACCGACCGGCACCACGACCGTCGCCGCTTCCGGGAGCTGTTCGATGACTTCGAGACCGAGGGTTCCCTGTCCGGCGATGATGTCCCGATCGTCGAACGGGTGGATGAACCGGTCGCCCGTTTCATCGGCGAACCGGCGGGCCGCCTCCACAGCAGCCTGGATGTCTTCTCCACCAAGACGCACCTCGGCTCCGTAGCCGCGCGTCGCCTCGACTTTTGGGATCGCGGCAGACCGGGGCATGAACACCGTGGCCGGGATTCCCGCCATCTGGGCTGCGAGAGCGACCCCTTGTGCGTGATTGCCTGCCGACCCGGCCACCACACCCGTGCCCGGTGGCAGCTGGGCAATCACGTTGGAGGCCCCCCGGATCTTGAACGAGCCCGTCCTCTGGAGGTTCTCCGCCTTCAACCAGACGTCTCTGCCGGCAAGACGGGAGAATGAAGCCGAGTGCAGCAGCGGTGTGGTGAGCACCGAACCCCTCTGGCGTTCTCTGGCGGCGCGGATGTCATCGATGTTGACCAGGTACATGGCAGATGAAGGATAGGGGCTCGGCGAAACTCCCGGTGCCGTGCGCATTTGGCGCTTTGTGCCGCCAGGCCCTACCATGTGGCTGCTCCGAGAGTCTCGGAGCGCTTCCTTCGCGAGGTTTTCATGAGGCTGCAAAAGACCTACTCCCCCAAGGCCGACGATGTCCAGCGAGCCTGGTTCGTCGTAGACGCCGAGGATCTCCCGCTCGGACGCGTCGCGTCCGAGGTCGCCCGCATTCTGCGTGGCAAGCACAAGCCGATGCAGGCGCCGCACGTCGACACGGGCGACTTCGTCGTTATCGTCAACGCCGACAAGGCCCGGGTGAGCGGCCGCAACAAGGTCTACTACCGGCACTCTGGCTATCCCGGCGGTTTGACCGAGGAAGGTCTCGAGTCTCTTCGGGTGCGCCGCCCGGAAGAGATCGTTCGCCGGGCAGTGCGGGGAATGCTTCCCAAGAACAGGCTCGGACGGCAGATGCTTCGCAAGCTCAAGGTGTACGCCGGTCCCGACCATCCGCATCAGGCGCAGTCTCCCCAGGAGCTGACATTCGACATTCGAAAGGTGGAGGGCTGATGTCCAAGCCGCTCGTCCAGACAACCGGCCGTCGCAAGGAGTCCGTCGCGAGGGTGCGCCTCTACGACGGGACCGGGGCGATCACCCTCAACGGCAAACCCTTCGATGCGTATCTGCCCACCATGGCCCAGCGCCTGCGTGTCCTGGCTCCGCTCCGCGAAGCCAATCGCGAGGGCCGCTACGACATCAAGGCACGGCTCGAAGGAGGGGGAACCACGGGCCAGGCGGACGCGCTCCGTCTTGGCATCGCCCGTGCGCTCATCGTCCTCGAACCTGAGTTGCGACCCGCACTCAAGCGGGCCGGCTATCTCACCCGCGACGCACGCGTCGTCGAGCGCAAGAAGTACGGCCTCCGCAAAGCACGCCGGGCTCCGCAGTACACGAAGCGGTAGTTCCCCGGATGCTCGAGAACGGCGGTCGGTTGTTTGGCACCGACGGCATTCGCGGTGTCGCCAACGCGGAGCTCACCGCCGATCTCGCCCTGTCCCTCGGGAGGGCTGCCGGCGAGACGATCCGAGGCGGATCCGTCCTCATCGGCCGTGACACTCGCCGTTCCGGAGAGATGCTCTCGGAAGCAATGCAGGCCGGGTTCCACTCGGTCGGAGTCGACACCGTCGACGTCGGAGTGCTGCCGACCGGTGGCATCTCGTACCTGGTAGCCGACTCCGGGGCCACGATGGGCGCTGTCGTGTCCGCGTCGCACAACCCGGCGATCGACAACGGCATCAAGCTGCTCGATGGAAGAGGTGCCAAGCTGGCCGACGAGCAGGAGGATGCCGTCGAGGCGAGGCTCCGTCGCGGAGCGCCCTGGCACCTGGCCGGCGGTGATCAGGTGGGAACACGGTTTCCGATGTCCGATGCCGAGAACCGCTACCTGCGATTCCTCCAGGAGTCGACCGCGTACAGTCTGCGCGGTTTTCGTCTGCTGATCGACTGTGCCAACGGCGCCGCCAGTCGCGTCGCCCCCGAGCTGTTCCGGCGCCTCAAGGCCGACGTCGAGACGATCTGCGCCGAACCGGATGGCACGAACATCAACGATGGATGCGGAGCTGCACATCCCGAGTACCTCGCTCGGCACACCAAGGACCGGGTTGGGTTGTCGTTCGACGGAGACGCCGACCGGCTGATCGCCGTAGATGAGGATGGGGTGCCGGCGAACGGCGACGTGATCATGGCTGTCATCGCCCGCCACATGAAGGAGACCGGCAAGCTCAGGAAGAACCTCGTCGTCGCGACCGTGATGGCCAACCTCGGCTTCCACAAAGCGATGGAGGCACTCGACATCGAACTGATCGAGACGCAGGTCGGCGACCGCTACGTCACCCAGGCGATGTGGGACCACAGGGCCGTGCTGGGCGGCGAGCAGTCCGGACACGTGATCTTTGCCAAGCGGGCCGTGACCGGAGACGGTCTGCTGACCGCCGTGAAGCTGCTGGAGGTCCTGGCGGTGACCGGCAAGGAGTTGCGTCAACTGCGGGCGGAAACGATCACCGAGTTCCCGCAGATCCTGCGCAACGTGAGCGTTGGCGACAAGGACAAGCTGGCGGACGCCGAAATCCTGTGGGAGGCCGTCCGGGCGAGGGAGGCGGCGCTGGCCGGCGAAGGCAGGGTGCTCGTGCGGGCTTCTGGCACCGAACCCCTCGTTCGCATCATGGTCGAGGCCCCGACGCGTGACCAGGCGGTGGCCATCACCGACGAACTCGTTGCGATCGCCCGCAAGGAACTCAGCTGAGCGACTACGCTTCTCACCGGACCGGCACGACAAACCGGAGCGCCTGGCCCCATTCGTGGGGTGACGAGGAAGAGGGAGTATCGAAGCATTCGGCGGATGCCCTCTCGGCCACCACGGTCGTAACGAAACGGAGCAAAGCCCGGGGGTGACCCCGGAACAGAAGCCGTTTCGATGTGGGAGACGGGTGAGACCCGTCTGGTGCCGGTCTCCAATCGAGAAGGAGACAACATGTGCGGCATCGTCGGCTACGTAGGCTCGCGCCAAGCTCAGGACGTCATCGTTCCCTCCCTGCGTCGCCTCGAGTATCGCGGGTACGACTCCGCGGGGATTGCCGTCGCCAATGGTGGCGTGATCGAGATACGCAAGGCTGCAGGGAAGCTCGACCGGATGGCCGCACTGGTCGAGGCCAACCCGCTGCAGGGGACGCTTGGCATCGGACATACCCGCTGGGCTACCCACGGGGTACCCAACGACGTCAACGCACATCCCCACTTCGACCAGACTCGGGAGTTCGCCGTGGTCCACAACGGCATCATCGAGAACTTCCTCGACCTGAGGGAGGAACTGATCGCAGCGGGCCACACCTTTGTTTCCGACACGGACACCGAAGTACTGATTCATCTCATCGCCGACGAGTACGACGGCGATCTCGCCGAGGCGGTACGAAAGGCGGTCGCTCGTGCGGAGGGAGCGTACGCGCTCGTCACGATGTGTGCCAGAGAGCCGGACCGCATCGTTGCCGCCCGCATGATCAGCCCGCTCATCGTCGGGATAGGCGATGGGGAGACGTTCCTTGCCTCCGACATTCCGGCGATCCTGCCGTACACCGATCGGATGATGATCGTCGAGAACGGGGAGATGGTCACGCTCAGCCTGGATGGGGCCCTCATCGAGACACTGTCGGGGGAGAGAGTCGATCGCTCGCCCGAGCAGATCACCTGGACGGTCGAGCAGGCGGAGAAGTCGGGCTTTCCGCACTTCATGCTCAAAGAGATCTACGAGCAGCCGGGAGTGATCGACGAAACGCTGCGGGGTCGCCTCCTGAGCGACGGAACCGTTGCACTGGAGGCCGTCGAGTTCCCCGAAGGATTCGTCGAGAAGCTCTCGAAGATCTGGGTGACGGCATGCGGAACGGCCTACCACGCAGGACTCGTGGCGAGAGAAGTGCTGGAGAAGGCGCTACGCATCCCCGTGGAAATCGAATACGCCCACGAGCTGCGGTATCGAGATCCACTCATTGAACCGGGAACGCTGACGGTTGCGATCAGCCAATCTGGTGAGACGGCGGACACCCTGGCCGCGGCGCGCCTCGCCCAGGAGCGAGGCTCGCGGCTGCTGGCCATCACCAACGTGGTCGGCTCGACGTTGAGTCGCACCGCCGATGACGTGCTCTACACGAGGGCGGGACCGGAGATCGCCGTGGCATCGACGAAGGCCTACGTCGGGATGCTCATCGGTGAGTACATGCTGGCGCTCCAGCTGGGGCAAGCGCGGGGCACAATGTCGGGTGCCCGCGCCGCCGAGCTGGCGACCGAACTCTGGACACTCCCCGACAAGGCGGCCCGAGTTCTCCAGCACGACGCATTCGTCGCCAAGATCGCCGAACAATTCGCCAGTACCACGGACGTCTACTTCATTGGCCGAGGCCTCGACTACGCCGTGGCCACGGAAGGCTCACTGAAGCTGAAGGAGATCTCCTACATGCACTCTGAGGCGATGCCGGCCGGGGAATTGAAGCACGGCACGCTGGCCCTCGTCACCGAAGGTACACCGGTGGTGGTGATCCTGACCCAGCAGCACCTGTACGACAAGACGATCTCAGCGTTGCAGGAAGTGAAGGCGAGAGGGGCCAACGTGCTGGCCCTCGCCTACGAGGATGACGCCCACATCGACAACTACGCCGACCAGGTCCTGCGGATACCGAGAACCAACGACTTCCTCAGCCCGGTGCTGTCGATCATCCCGCTGCAGTTGCTCGCCTATCACACCGCCCGGGTGCTCGGTCACGACATCGACATGCCGCGCAACCTCGCCAAGAGCGTCACGGTGGAGTAGCGGCGCCCGGGAGAGCCCGACGGATCGGGTAGCGTGCGCTCATGCGCATTGTCGGACTCGGCATCGACCTGGCGGAGATCGCCAGGGTGGAGAGGCTGCTGGAGAAGTATCCCCGCTTCCCCGAGCGGATCTTCACGCCCCATGAGCGCGCCTACGCCTCCCGATATGCCAACCCCGCGAGCCGTCTGGCGGCGCGATTCGCCGGCAAGGAGGCGGTCATGAAGAGCCTCGGCGTCGGGTGGAGACACGTTGGTTGGAAGGACATCGAGATCACCGGCGGGGGACAGCCGAGGGTGAACCTCTCCGGCCGGGCACTGGCCAGAGCCGAGGCCCTGGGTGTCACCGAGGTGTTGGTGACCATCACCCACACCGACGACACCGCCATGGTGATGGCGATGGCGATGGATCAGTAGTCCGGCTCTGCCGGGGCCGACTGCCTCAGATCTCGAGTCGACTGCGGAGTTCCTCGATCCTCGCTCGCAAGGCCGGCACGTCGTTCCACTTCTCGTGAACCCTGCGCAGGTAGTACACGTCCTTCGGCTCGAGGCCGCCGCCGGACGGGCCGCCACCGCCGAGAGAGATCTTCGCCTTCTTGATCTGTTGGCCCTCGAGTTCGGCGAGGCGGCGCTCGAGCGTCGCCAGTTCCTCCTCGATCATCGTTCTGCCTTCCGCCGAGCTTGCGAACGCGGTCCGCACCTGTCCCCGGAGGGCGGCCTGTTCGGCTTCCAGGGCACTGCGCCCCGGGGAAGACGCCATCTCGCTGAGTTCGATGGCGATCTGCGCCAGCCGCTCGCGAAGTCGATCGATGTCGGCGTTCATGGCAGCTGACGTTAGCTGGGTCTGACGAAGCCGCGAGTCGGGGAAGCCGTACTCGGGGTCCGGGGGTACAGGGTGTGGATCGGGCGTGCCGGGTACCATCGAGGTGATGCAACCTGTCCTCACTCCTGCCGAGTCGGCACGCCTCGACGCCACTGCCACCGATCCCGGCCCCGTGCTCATGGAGCGGGCCGGCCTGGGTGTCGCCCTTGCTGCCGTCGGCATGGGCGCCCGGTACGGATCCAGGGTGATCGTGCTGGCAGGCCCCGGCAACAACGGGGGCGACGGGTATGTGGCGGCCCGGTATCTCAAACGTCGAGGCGTCGCCGTTGAGATCCTTGCGCTCTCCGACCCGAGGTCCGATGATGCCAGGTGGGCCGAGGCCGGTGCCGTCGCCGCCGGAGTTCCCATTCGCCTTCTTGGCTCGCCGCAGGAGGCCGATCTCATCGTCGACGCGCTCTTCGGTTCCGGTTTTCACGGGACGCTTCCCGACATCGTCGTCCCATGGACCGAGACCTCCACTCCCGTGCTCGCCGTCGACGTCCCTTCCGGTCTCAACGGGGAGACCGGCACGGCGGAAGGTCCGCTGTTTCGAGCCGCGGTGACGGTCACCTTCCACAGCCAGAAAGTCGGACAGACCATAGGGATCGGGCCTGATGCCTGCGGGAGGATCGTGGTCCGCGACATCGGCTTGTCCGGTGGTGAGGCGGCGTTCTTCCTTGCCGACGAGGTCGACGCTCCACGGCCGGTCCGTTCCAGAATCGCGCACAAGTGGTCGGCAGGTTCGGTCATGGTCGTCGGAGGCTCGCCGGGCATGACCGGCGCTGCACTCCTCGCTGCCCGCTCGGCCCTCCACGGTGGCGCCGGATCGGTCGAGATCGCCTGTCCTGGCGGGCTGCAGACCATCTACGCACAGGCGGCACCTGAGCTGCTCACCATCGGGATCGGCGACGGGTCCAGGTTCGAAGCGACTGACGCGACGGCGATCGCCGCGGCGGCCCGGCGGTTCGACGTCCTGGCCGTCGGCCCGGGCCTCGGCAGGGGCCAGGAAGGGTTCATCGAACTGCTGCTGCGGGCGTGGAAAGGCCCGCTGCTGATCGATGCCGACGGCATCAACGCCCTCACCGTCGACGGTCTCACCAAGAGAGATGCCCCCACGATCATCACGCCCCATGCCGGGGAGTTTCAGCGCCTCACCGGGAACGGCGCCGGCTATGAATCCGCTGCCATTCTCGCCGATGAGAGCGGCGCCGTCGTCGTGCTCAAGGGATCACCGACCTTCATCATGGGGAACGAGCGCTGGGCAGTCACCACCGGTGGTCCCGAACTGGCGACCATCGGAACGGGAGACGTGCTGACGGGGCTGCTGTCGGCATTGTGGGCCAGAGGTCTGGATGCGGAGACAGCCGCCCGCTCCGCGGCCTTCTGGCACGGTCGGGCGGGGTCGTCCCTGGCTGAGAAACAGACGGTGACTGCCGATCACCTGGCGACGGAAGTCGGGAGGTTCGCATGGTGAGACCATCGTGGGCCGAGGTCGACCTCGGTGCCATCGCCGACAACGCGCGAATGCTGCGAGAGCTTGTCGCACCCGCCCGCCTCTGTGCCGTCGTCAAAGCCGATGGGTATGGCCATGGCGACGTTCCGGTTGCAGAGGCCGCTCTCGATGCCGGTGCCGATGTCCTCGCCGTCGCGCTCGTCGAAGAGGGCATCAGGCTTCGCGAAGCCGGGATCGATGCTCCGGTGCTGTTGCTGTCGGAGCCGCCGCTGCACGGGGCTGCCGAAGCGATCCGGTGGGGTCTCACACCGACCATCTACCGGGAGGAGTTCGCTGCGGCACTCTCGGACATCGCCCCGAGAACAATCCCGGTTCACGTCAAGGTCGATACGGGCATGCACAGGGTCGGTGTCGGGCTCGATGGAGCAGTCGACTTGATCAAGCGGGTCGACGCCGACCCCCACCTGCAGCTTGAAGGGGTATGGACCCACTTCGCCGTGGCCGACGAGAACGACCCGTTCACCGAGACGCAAATCGATCGGTTCATGCGGGTATTGGTCGACCTGGAGGCGCTCGGCATCCAGGTTCCCGTTCGGCACGCAGCCAACACCGCCGGAGCGATGCGATTTCCACGGGCACGTTTTGACATGGTCCGAGTTGGTATCGGACTCTACGGGATCAACCCGGCTCCCGACCTGATCGACGCTCCGCTACGCCCGGCGATGCGGATCGTGTCTCAGGTGGCCATGGTCCGCCGTCACCCTGGCGGAACACGGCTGTCATATGGGAGGACGAGGGCGCTCGAAGAAGCGTCGACGGTCGCTACCGTGCCGGTCGGCTACGCGGATGGGCTGCCCAGGGCACTCGCCCGGGACGGAGAGGTGCTCATTGGTGGTCTCCGCCACCCCTTCGCGGGGAACGTGACCATGGATCAGGTGCTCATCGACGTGGGCGACCTGCCCGTTGAGGTAGGCGACGAAGTCGTCCTGATCGGCCGGCAGGGCGACCAGGAAGTCTCGGCCTCCGAGTGGGCAACCCGTCTCGGAACCATCGCGTACGAAGTCGTCTGTCAGATCGGTCCACGGCTCCCGAGGACCTACGTGTGAACACCATTACCGCGATCTCCGGTGTTCGTGTCGGGCATTGGACCGACACCAGGGCGATGACCGGCTGCACGGTGGTGACGTTTCCCGAGCCGAACACCGCCGCTCTCGAGGTGCGGGGTGCGGCACCTGGCACCCGGGAGACCGCTCTGCTCTCGCCGGGCATGGCCGTGGAGACGGTGCAGGCGATTCTGCTCACCGGAGGCTCGGCCTTCGGTCTCGCCGCAGCTGACGGGGTGATGCGTGAACTGGAGCGGGAGGGACGCGGGCATCCCACACCGACAGGTCCCGTCCCAATCGTTCCGGCGGCGGTCATCTACGACCTGATGACCGGGGACCCTTCTGTGCGACCCGGACCGAAAGAAGGAGCGGAGGCATACCGCTGCGCGAACGCGGAGCCCGTTACCTGCGGACCGATAGGCGTCGGTACCGGAGCAATGGTCGCCGGATGGCGGGGAGCGTTTCAGCCAGGAGGACTCGGCTCGGCTGCCGTAACGGTGGGGGAAGCCACCGTTGGGGTGCTGGTCGTGGTCAACGCCATCGGCGACGTCTTCACGCTGGCAGGAGAGCCGCTCACCGGCGGTTCGACCACGCCAGGGGCGCCCGAGACCCCACCGGTTCCCCACACCAACACGACGTTGATCATCGTGGCGACCGATGCCGCTCTGAGCAGATCGGATCTGACGCGGGTCTGCGTTCGTGCACAAGATTCACTCTCCGTGTGCGTCAGACCGTCACATACCCGATATGATGGCGATGCCGCATTCGCGGTCTCCTGCGGGGACGTTTCGGCCGATGTTGACGCCGTAGCCGAAGGGACGTTCCAGGCGACAGGGGAGGCGATCGAAGCGGCACTGACATGGCGGAAGACGACAGAGGACACGTGACCGACGCACACGAGGCACTTCGACAGCTCGAGCAACGCGCCCGTGTGTGCACCGCTTGCAGACTCGCCGACACCCGGACGACTGTGGTATTCGGTGACGGTTCCCCCGACGCTCGGGTGATGTTCGTTGGCGAGGGCCCCGGGAGGAACGAGGACGAGCAGGGAGTCCCTTTTGTCGGTGCTGCAGGGCAGCTCCTGAATCGGCTGCTCGGCGAGATCGATCTGCGGCGTGAAGATGTCTACATCGCCAACGTGGTCAAGTGTCGTCCGCCCGGAAACCGGGATCCAAGACCGGACGAGATCCAGGCCTGCAAAGGCTATCTGGCCGAGCAGATCAAGCTGATCGACCCTGACGTCGTCTCCACGCTTGGCAACTTCGCCACCAAGCTCCTCCTCAAACAAGAGACCGGCATCACCAGACTGCGCGGGAGCGCCTACCCGTGGTGGAACCGTACGGTCGTCCCGACCTTCCATCCTGCTGCGGCGCTGCGCGGCGGCGACTCGGTGCTCGAGCGAATGCGTGAGGACTTCTCGCTGATAGAGGCGGTTCTCTCCAAGACGGCCACGGTGGAAGCGCTCGAGCCTGAGCAGATGGGATTGTTCGGATGATGATCACGTCGTCCTCCGAGGTGGAGACGCGGTTCGCCGGCCGGAGGCTGGCAAGCCTGCTCCGTCCCAACGACGTCCTGCTGCTCTGCGGGGAACTCGGATCGGGCAAGACGGCCTTCGTGGCCGGCCTTGCCGAAGGCCTCGGGGTCGAGGATCCGGTGACCAGTCCGAGCTTCGTGCTGGTTCGCCGCTATCACGGCGGCTTCATCCCCCTCGTCCACGCCGACGTATATCGCCTCGGATCACTCAACGAGCTCTCCGACCTCGACCTCCTCGATGAGGCCGAAGGTGCGGTGCTGGCCATCGAGTGGGGCGATGCCGTGGCCTCGGCCATGCCGTCCCAGTACCTGCGCGTCCAGTTCGAAGTCCACGACGAAGGCGTGCGTGAAATCAGTTTTGTGGGTCAGGGACCCGCGTGGACCGACCGGCGTTTCGAGGATGTGTTCGAATGAGACTGCTCGCAATTGAGACCTCGACGCCGGCCTCGTCCGTCGCTCTCGGAGAGGGAAGGAAGACCGTCGCCTCGGCAGTCAGGGTCGATCGACGAGGGCACGCTGCATTCATCGTCTCGGCGCTCGACTATCTGTTCGACCAGGCCGGATGGATCCCGGCAGACGTCGACGCGATCGCAGTCGACGTCGGACCAGGCCTGTACACAGGGATTCGGGTGGGCCTTGCGACCGCCCAGGGTCTCGCCGCCAGCCTCGGTGTCCCGCTGGTTCCGGTCGTTTCGCTGGACGCGGTGGCGCTCGAGGCGACAACAGGGCACCGGCACATATGGTCGGTCGTCGACGTGCGCAGAGGTGAGGTGGCGGTGGCCTCCTATCAACCCGTCCCCGGGGGTGTCGTCCGCGATGGAGATCCCCAGATCGTGAGTCCGGAGCATCTGCGGGCGCTCCTCGAGTCCGACCCGCAGAATGCCCTCGTGGTCGGAGACTGGGAAGTGCTTCACGAGACCGTGCTGCGCGGACTGCACCGGATCAAGTCGGGTCGACCTCGATACCCGTCCGCCGAGGCCCTCCTCGGTCTGGCTGTCGGACCCGTGGAGCGGCAGGAGCTCCCGTCCAACCGTGACGTGCGGCCGCTCTATCTGCGCGAACCCGACGTGAACATCAACTGGACCCGGTTTCGGAAGGAGTCGCCGTGGCCGCAGTCATCGTGACGAACATCCGACCGATGCACCTTCGAGATGTGCCTGCGGTCTTGGCGCTGGAGAGGGAGACATTCTCACAGCCGTGGGACGAACAGATCATCCGCAGTGAGCTCGGAGCCGACAACAGGGTGTACGCGGTCGCAGAGTCGGACGACGGGAGCATCGGAGGGTACGGCGGCTTGCTCATGAACGGAGATGAGGCCCACATCGTGACACTGGCGACGTCGGTGCGAGGCCAGGGTCTGGGCACGCGCCTGCTGCTGCACCTCGTGGAGGCGGGCCTCGAGCTAGGTGCCCGTCACCTGACGCTCGAGGTTCGATCATCCAACAGGGTCGCCCAGGAGCTGTACCGGAAGTTCGGCATGGCTCCGGTCGGGGTGCGCAAGCAGTACTACGGAGATGAGGACGCGCTCGTGATGTGGGCCCACGATGTTGGCGGGCCCGAATACCGGCAGCGACTCGATCGGATTTGGGAGAGTGTGCAGTGAGCAGCGGACCTGTCGTTCTCGCGTTCGAGACGAGCTGTGACGAGACCGGGGTCGCCGTCGTTCGTGGGAACGAGGTGCTCTCGAACGTACTTGCCTCCCAGACCGAGGTCCACGCGCGATTCGGGGGAGTTGTCCCTGAGGTCGCGGCGAGAGCACACGTAGAGTCGATCCGTTCGCTGACGCATCGCGCTCTCAGCGAAGCCGGTGTGCACCCCGACGATCTCGACGGTGTAGCGGCAACACAGGGGCCAGGCCTCGTCGGCGCCCTTCTGGTCGGCTTCTCATTCGCCAAGGCGACGGCGTGGGCACGAGGCCTGCCCTTCGTGGGAGTCGACCACATGGAGGGGCACTTGATGGCCCCTCGTCTGCAGCACGCCGACTTCGAACCCCCCGCTGTCGTCGTCCTCGCTTCGGGCGGTCACAGCCAGATCGTCCACGTTCCCCGCTGGGGCGAGTACCACGTCCTCGGGCAGACCATCGACGACGCTTCGGGGGAGGCCTTCGACAAGCTGGCGCGATTCATGGGCATGGGGTATCCGGGTGGGCCCGCCATCGACGAGGCGAGCGAGGGGGGAGACCCGCAGGCGCTGGACTTCCCCCGTGCACTGAAGGACCGGCGCTACGACTTCTCATTCTCGGGGCTCAAGACGTCGGTGGTGACTTTCATCAAGAAGGCGAGCATTGCCGGCACGCTGCCGCCCCTCAGCGACGTCGCCGCCTCGGTCCAGGAAGCCATCGTCGATGTGCTCGTGGACAAGACCTTCAATGCCGTCGAGGACACGGGGGCGGAAACCGTCGCCGGCGGCGGCGGGGTGCTGTCCAACCGGCGGCTCCGGGAGCGTATGCAGCAAGAGGCAGATCGGCGCGGGGTTCGTCTGCTCCTTCCCGATCCGATCCTCTGTACCGACAACGCCGCGATGATCGGCGCCGCGGGTGCGTTCCATCTCACAGAGGGAGATTTCTCCGACTGGGGCGCCTCGGTCGACCCGTCGATGGCCCTGTGAACGGCAAAGGGATTCCGATCGGCAGGGTGCATGGTATTCCGATCACCGTTGATGCCTCCTGGCTGATCATCTTCTTCCTCATCTGGGTGTTCTTCTGGACGGATCTGGTGACCGCTCTCGACCAGGGAACCGTGGCTTCCACAGGCAGCGCCGGAGTATGGATCGGTGCCTTGGTAGCGACACTTCTCTTCTTCGGCAGCGTGATCGTGCACGAGCTCAGCCACTCACTCGTCGCCATCGGGCGAGGCATTCCGGTCAAGCGGATCCGCCTGTTCATCTTCGGGGGCGTGTCGGAGATCGAGGAAGAAGCGACGACACCGGGGACCGAATTCGCCATCACGATCGCCGGGCCTCTCTCCTCGGTCATCCTCGGCGCCATGTTCTTCGGGTTCTCATTTCTCTTCGCGGACGGCTCGGTCGTCAATCACCTGGTCGGAAGGCTCGCTTTCGTCAACATTGTGCTCGGGGTTTTCAATCTGGCGCCGGGCTTCCCGCTCGACGGCGGGCGGGTGTTGCGCTCGGCCGTATGGAAGATCACCGGGGACCTCGACAAGGCGACGAGGGTTGCGATCTTCGGAGGGCGCGGCGTAGCCCTGCTCATGATCGTCGTCGGTGTGATCGACCTGTTCAGGAGGGGCGACTTTGGAGGTCTTTGGTGGATCGTCCTCGGGTGGTTCCTCTTCCAGGCCGCCAGCTCTGCTTCGGCACAGATGGAGGCCAAGCAGGTTCTGAGCGGGGTGACCGCCGGACAGATCATGACGCCGACCCCGATCGCGGTTGATGGCGACATGAGTTTGCAGCAAGTGTTCGATGAGTACTTCATGCAGCACAACTACTCCTGTTTCCCCGTCGTCCTCGGAGGCCGGGTCCGCGGCCTCATCAGCCTGCGTGAGCTCAGACAGGTCGATCGCAGCCGGTGGGAGGCAACGCCCACTCTCGACGTGATGCGCCGCCTCGAACCTGAAGACGCCGTAGACAGCGACACAGATGCCGAGACCCTGCTTCCCCGGTTGGTCGGAGAGGGCAATCGCGTCGTGGTCGTGCGCGACGGGAGGCTCGTAGGGATCATCTCATCGTCGGACGTCGCTCGCTGGATGCAGCGGCGCAAGGGCTGAATCCAGCCCCACACTTGATCTCCGACCCTTTCGCTGCGCTTTCGAGAGCGCCCGATTCGTGCTCGCTACCCGCGAAATCGCGATTAGCACTCGAATCCTGTGAGTGCTAATCTTTAGCAGTCAAGGTACAGGAGTGCTAAGGCAACTCGAAGGAGGGTTCTGCATGAAACTCCAGCCCCTGGGTGACCGTGTGGTCGTCAAGCCCAATGACGAGGAGGAAGCCCGGACGGCTTCTGGTCTCGTGATCCCGGACACCGCCAAGGAAAAGCCGCAGCTCGGCACCGTCCTTGCCGTGGGTCCCGGTGAAGTCAACGACAGTGGCGATCGGGTACCCCTCGACGTCAAGAAAGGCGACGTCGTCGTCTATTCGAAGTACTCGGGAACCGAGATCAAGCTGGAGGGGGACGAGTACCTCATCCTCTCCGGACGTGATCTCCTCGCGGTCGTCAATTAGGAGGATCAATGGCTGCAAAGGAACTACGGTTTGACGAGGACGCCCGCCGCGGCCTCGAAGCCGGTGTCAACAAGCTGGCCGACGTCGTCAAGGTGACGCTCGGGCCAAAGGGTCGCAACGTCGTATTGGAGAAGAAGTGGGGCGCCCCCACGATCACCAATGACGGCGTCACGATCGCCAAAGAAGTTGAGCTGGAAGACGCATGGGAGAACATGGGTGCCCAGCTCGCCAAGGAAGTCGCCACCAAGACCAACGACGTCGCCGGTGACGGCACGACGACTGCCACGGTGCTCGCCCAGGCGATGGTTCGTGAAGGACTGCGCAACGTCGCCGCCGGCGCCAACCCGATGGAGTTGAAGCGGGGCATGGAGCAGGCCGTCGCCAAGGTCGTCGAGTTCATCGGCACCTTCTCCAGGGACATCGAGTCCCGCGACGAGATCGCCCACGTGGCCGCTATCTCGGCCGCGGACTCCATGATCGGCGAGCGGATCGCCGAGGCGATGGACAAGGTCGGCAAGGACGGCGTCATCACCGTCGAGGAAGGCCAGACGTTCGGTATCGAACTCGAGTTCACCGAAGGCATGCAGTTCGACAAGGGTTTCACCTCGCCGTACTTCGTCACGGACTCGGATCGAATGGAAGCGGTGCTCGAGGATCCCTACATCCTCATCGCCAACCAGAAGATCACCGCCGTCAACGATATGCTGCCCGTTCTCGAGAAGGTCATGCAGACCGGCAAGCCGATCATGGTCTTGACCGAAGACGTCGAAGGCGAAGCACTCGCGACGCTGGTCGTCAACAAGATCCGCGGGACGTTCTCGTCAGTGGCCGTCAAGGCTCCCGGATTCGGTGAGCGACGCAAGCAGCAGCTGCAGGACATCGCCATCCTCACCGGTGGCACCGTCATCTCCGAAGAGGTCGGCCTCAAGCTCGAGAACGTGTCACTCGACATGCTCGGCAAGGCTCGCAAGGTCGTCGTCACCAAGGACGACACCACGATCGTCGATGGTGCCGGTTCGCAGGAGGACGTGCAGGCCCGGATCAAGCAGATCAACCGCGAGATCGAGAACTCCGACTCCGACTGGGACCGTGAGAAGCTCCAGGAGCGTCTCGCCAAGCTCGCCGGCGGCGTTGCCGTCATCAAGGTTGGCGCTGCCACCGAGGTGGAGCTGAAGGAGAAGAAGCACCGCATCGAGGATGCGTTGTCCGCCACCCGCGCTGCGGTGGAAGAGGGCATCGTCCCCGGTGGTGGTGTGGCACTGCTTCGTGCCCAGGATGTCGTCGAGAAGATGCGTGGCGGCACCGACGACGAGAAGACCGGACGGGCGATCGTGCGCAAGGCACTCGAGGAGCCGCTGCGGCAGATCGCCGTCAATGCGGGCTTCGAAGGTGGCGTCGTGACCGACAAGGTCCGCAACGAAGGTGGGACTTCGGGCTTCAACGCTGCGACCGGCGTTTTCGAGGACCTGCTTGGCGTGGGCGTCATCGACCCTGCGAAGGTCACTCGTTCTGCCGTCCAGAACGCCTCATCGATCGCGAGCCTGTTGCTCACGACCGAGGCGTTGATCGTCGAGCAGAAGGAAGAGACTCCTCCGATGCCTGCCGGAGCTCCCGGCGGTCCGGGGATGGACTTCTAGAAGTCAGTCGATACACACGGTGTGGGGCCCTTCGGGGCCCCACACTCGCGTTCGAAGGCTGTAGGCCCGACGATGAGATAGCGTGGGTGTTCGATCGGCGAGGAGGCAGTTGTGCAAGGACCGGACCGCTACCCCGAAGGCACCCCGAGCTGGGTCGACCTCGCCACCCCCGACCTCGAAGCCGCCAAGCAGTTCTACCAGACGGTCTTCGGCTGGTGGTTTCAGGATCTGTCGGCGAGTGAAGGTGGGCCATACACGATGGCATTGAAGGACGGCAAGGCAGTGGCGGGCCTGGCCAAGGGACCCGAGGATTTTCCCACAGCGTGGTCGACCTACCTCGCTGTCGATGACTGTGCGGCCTGCACCGAGAGGGCTCTTGCAGCCGGCGGTACCATCATGATGCCGGTCATGGACGCATCGAGCATGGGGAGGCTCTCCTTCGTCATCGACCCTTCCGGGGCGCCGGTGGGGTTGTGGGAAGCGAAGGAGCACAAGGGCGCATCGTTGATCAACGAACCCGGTGCCTATGCCTGGGCCGAACTGCACACGTCGGATCCGGAGGGCATGTCGGCCTTCTACCACGCAACCGTCGGCCTGGACTCCAGCACCGATGCAGACTACGGCGGCGCACCGTACACGACGTTCAGCGTCGGTGGTCGAGCCGTTGGGGGAGCGATGACGCCTCCCGAGGAGGGCGTTCCCAGCTCCTGGCACACGTATTTCGGAAGCGCCGACTGTGACCAGATGTGTGGTGCGGTCGAAGCTGCCAAAGGGTCGGTGATTGCCGAGCCGTTCGACACTCCTGTCGGCAGGATGGCAACTGTTTCCGACCCGCTCGGGGCGGTGTTCTCGGTGATCCAGATGAACGAGTGGCCGACGGAGTTCTGACGAGTCTGCCGCCCGGCAACTTCAGCTCGGCTCGACGCGGGTCGTCCGATACTCGTGATCGAGGAGTCCCCATACCGAGTGGTCGACCCAGGTGCCACGTATCTTGATCTCCTCGCGGAGAATCCCCTCGCGGGTGAACCCCAGTTTCTCACCTATCCGTTCGCTGGCTCTGTTCCCGACGGCGATGCGCAGAATCACCCTGTGGAGCTTCATCTCGTCGAAAGCGATGGCGAGAGCGCTGGCGGTCACTTCCGTGGCAATCCCTTTGGTGGTCTCGTCACTGCGTATCCAGTAGCCGATCTCCCCGGTTCGAAAGGACTTCGAGAGAAACCATATGGAGACGTTGCCGATGTGGCGGCGGAGGTCGTCCTCTCGACGGATGGCGAAGTCGAAGGCCTTCCCCTCTTTCCACGATCGGGAACTCTCGCGTATGTAGGCCAGGGCGTCCTGGCGCCCATACCCGCCGTGCGCCCAGGGGAGCCACTGCTGCAGCTCGGGCAGCGATGCTCTGACCGCTTCGACCAGGGGGAGGGCATCGCGACGCTCGAAAGGGCGGAGGATGAAGCGCTCGGTGTGCCGGACGGTCGTGTCGAGTGGTTCCACGGTTGCACAGCCTATCGCCCGACGTACGATGGGGTGCAGTCGCTGTGCGTTGGATCGGCAGGATCCGCGACGACGACACTCCAGAGAGGCAGCACTGCTGATGCATCATTTGGACATCCATGGGGTTCAGAGCGTGGTACCGGAGACCGGTGCTCCTCCTGCCGCCGTCCTGGTGCCGCTCTACCGAGACAACGGTCACGCCCACGTTGTCATGATCAAGCGGCCGATGTCCATGCCGACTCATGGCGGTCACATCGCCTTCCCCGGAGGCCGCCCCGATCCTCGGGATGACGGTCCGGTGGCGACGGCGCTTCGCGAGGCGCACGAGGAAGTTGGCATCTCGCCTGACGACGTTCATCTGCTGGGGTTCCTGCCGGCCGTCGACACCGTCCAGTTCCGACTGCCGGTGATCCCGGTGGTGGGATTCATCGACGGAGTGCCTGAACTGATCCCCTCCGAGCGGGAGGTCGACCGTCTCTTCCGCACCCCGATCGACGTGCTGCGCGACGAGTCGGCCTGGCGTTGCGAGACGTGGAGAGGCCATGCGGTGTGGTTCTTCGACCTCGATGGCGATGTGCTCTGGGGCGCCACCGCCTGGATGGTGCGCGAGCTGCTGGGGTTGCCCAATTCTCGGCAATAGCAGCGTCGCC
>CBEVHI010000017.1:0-19576 GCA_965549635.1 uncultured bacterium
CGTCCGAGGTTTGGCGGAAGTCCTCGTACCACTGCCCGACCGCCCGAAACCACCGCGGCGTCTCCAAACACGCGATCTCATCGACCTCGGATCGGAGATCTTCGATCGTGTCAGGAGCTCCGACCGGCACGGCGAGGATGACACGTTCGGCGTTTCGTGAGCGGACCACCCGGGCCGCCGCCTTGGCGGTGATCCCCGTGGCGAGCCCGTCGTCGACCAACACGACGGTTGCTCCCGCAAGCAGGATCGGCGGTCTTCCGCGCCGGTACATGACTTCGCGTCGCGCCAGTTCCTCGCGTTCGGCTTCCCTGACCCGATCGAGGCTGGCCTCGGAGATGCCGATCATGTCGATGAGTTCCTGGTTGAGCACCTCCACGCCACCTTCGCCGATCGCTCCAACACCGAGTTCGGGCTGGCCGGGAGCACCGAGCTTCCTCACCACGACCACGTCGAGCGGTGCTTCGAGAGCGGAGGCGACTTCGGCGGCGACGACGACTCCTCCCCTGGGGAGGCCTGCGACGATGGTCCGAGGGCCGGCGTGCGATTGCACAGCGGCAGCCAAGCGGCGTCCTGCGTCGCGTCGGTCGCGAAACTCCATACGCGTAGCATCACTCGATCTACCGTCGCTTGCAAGGCCCGTTTGGTAGCTTGTCGAGAGGAAGGATCCCATGACTCCGGTGCTTGTCTGTGAAGGGCTGAAGCGAGCGTTCGGTGATCTGATCGCAGTCGACGGTGTCAGTTTTCAGGTCGACGAGCGCGAGACCTACGGTCTGCTGGGTCCGAATGGCGCCGGCAAGACGACCACGATCTCGATGGTGGCGGGTCTTCTCTCTGCCGATGCCGGAACGGTGACGGTGGCGGGCAGACCGGTCACCACCCGGAGCGTCGACGCGAAGGCGGCGATCGGACTCGTACCCCAGGACGTAGCCGTCTACCCGGACCTCACCGCGCGCGAGAACATCCGTTTCTTCGGCCGGCTCTACGGCATGGGGTCGTCGGACCTCTCCCGGCGCACCGATGAGGTCCTCGAGATCATCGGCCTGAAAGATCGGGCTGATGATCGTGTCGAGGAGTACTCCGGCGGCATGAAACGACGGCTCAACATCGGTATTGGTTTGCTCCACGAGCCGCAGCTCCTCATTCTCGATGAGCCCACCGTCGGCGTCGACCCGCAGAGCCGGAACGCGATCTTGGAGAACGTGGAACGTCTGGGTCGACATGGCATGGCGGTCATCTACACGACGCACTACATGGAAGAAGCTGAGCGCTTGTGCGACAGGGTGGGGATCATCGACGCCGGCAAATTGGTCGCCGAAGGCACACGACGCGAGCTGATCGGACTCGTCGGCAGCTCCGATCGTGTGCGCCTCGTAGCCTCGGGCAACCTGGACGCTGCCACCGAGCGAGTCCGTTCGATCCCGTCGGTGCAGCGTGCTGCCAAGTCCGAAGACGGCATCGAGATCGTCGTCGAAGACGCGGGAGACGTCATCACCGAGATCCTCGCTGCCGTCACCGGGGCAGGAGTCGCGGTTGCCACGGTCGACATCGATGAACCAAACCTCGAAGACGTGTTCCTGCACCTGACCGGCAAGGCGCTGCGGGACTGATGCGCAACGCCCTGCTCATCGCCGGCAAGGATCTCCGCCGGAGACTGCGCGACCGTTCCGCCTACATCGTGGGCATCATCGCACCACTCGGACTCGCCGCCATCTTCAGCTTCGTATTCAATCCGATCTCCGACGCCTCGTTCTCGGCGACGTTCGGTGTCGTGGATCAGGATGGCGGTCCGGTTGCACGAGCCTTTGTCGACCAAATGCTGGCCGGGTTCGCCGCGGATCAGGATGGGGTCGCCATCGTCGCGGTGGACACTCCGGAGGACGCTCGTCGCCGTGTGGAGTCGGGAGGCGACCCATTCTCGTCGAATGGCGACGGTCTCAGCGCGGCCTTCGTGATCCCATCGGGCTTCTCCCAAGCGGTGCAGCAGGGTCAGGAAACGACGATCGAGGTCGTCGGAAGCCGGGCGGCGTCGACGAGTGCTGCGATCGCCGAAGCCCTTGCAGAAGGGTTCGCAAACGAGGTCACTGCCGTGAATCTCGAGATCAGCACCTACGTTGCTGCCGGCGGCATCATCGGTCCCGACACGATCGCGGGGGCGATGCAGTATCCGGCGCCGATCGAAGTTGGCTCCGTCGCAGCTGCAACCCGGCAGCTCGACAACGCCACGTCGATGACCGTTGGCATGGCAGCGATGTTCCTCTTCTACGTGACACAGCTTGGAGTGCTCGGCCTGCTCGAGGAGCGTCGGGACGGAACTCTCGATCGTCTGCTGGTCGCTCCGATCCGCAAGGGGGCGATCCTCGGCGGCAAGGCGATCGCTTCGTACGGTCTCGGTATTCTCTCCATGGCGGTACTCGTGGTCGCCTCCACGTTTCTGCTCGGAGCCGACTGGGGCAACCCGATAGGTGTCGCCATCCTGATTCTGGCGATCACGTTCGCAGCGGTGGGGATCATGGCGGTGGTGTCGGGTATCGCCAAGACCGACGAGCAGGCGAACACCTACACAGCCATCGTCGCCATCGCGTTGGCGATCCTCGGCGGATCGTTCTTTCCGGTTTCGCAGATCGGTGGTCTCATGACCACCGTCAGTCGGTTCACGCCGCACGCATGGCTGGTCCAGGGTCTGGGCGACCTGGCGGCGGGCCAGGTGAGCGACGTGATCCCGGCGGCGCTGGTTCTGGTCGGTTTCGGGCTCGTTGCGAGTGCGGCCGCATGGGTGCTGCTTCGAAAGGTCATTGACCGATGAAAGCGCTGGTGATCGCCGGGACGAACGTGCGACGGATGGTCAGGGATCGCAGCTCGTTCTTCTTCATCTTCGTGCTTCCCCTGTTGTTGATCCTGGTGTTGGGGGCGATGTTCGGAGGGAGCTTCCTTCCGCGCCTCGGTGTGGTGGGAGGCGAGTTGGGGCCGCTGTCACGATCGCTTCTGGAAGGGCTGAGCAGCGAATCGACGATCAGGACGGTTCCCTACGCCGACCTCGATCGGATGCTGCTCGCCGTCGAGCGAGGCGAACTCGAAGGCGGCCTGGAGATCCCCGGGAACTACGACGAGCAGGTGCGGGACGGTGTCGAGCTCGGGTTCGTCGCCCGGTCGCTCCAGGAAGGCGCCGAACTGAAGGCGATCGTAGACGGAGTCGTTGCGGACGAGAACGCCAGGCTTCGGGCCGCAGGGTTTGCCTCTTCGCTTGGCCTGGTGAACTTCGATGGTGCGCTGTCGATCGCCGATGCGCAGCGTGGAAGCGCCGGCGGGGTCGCTGTGTCGGCAACATCGGTGGGAGAACCGATCTCGTTCACGCAGGTCGGGCGGTTCGACCTCGGTGCGCAGGCACAGCTGATCCTGTTCATGTTCCTCACCTCGCTGGCAGGCTCTGCCGCGCTCATCCAATCTCGAACACTCGGGGTGAGCCGCAGGATGGTGGCCACACCGACACCCGGTCGAACGATCCTGATAGGAGAAGCGCTCGGACGCTTCGGTGTCGCCATGGTCCAGGGCCTGTTCATCGTGCTCGGAACCTGGCTGATCTTCGGCGTCGACTGGGGCGATGCGCTCGGCACCGGGGCTCTCCTCGTGGTGTTCTCACTCGTCGGTGCTGGGGCAGCCATGCTGGTCGGGTCGATCTTCCGCAACGACGCCCAGGCCGGTGGCATCGGCGTTCTGCTTGGTCTCGGCTTCGCGGCCCTCGGCGGTTGCATGGTTCCCTTGCAGGTGTTCGAGATCTTCTCGCCCGGGCTGTTCAATGTGGCCCATGTGACGCCACACGCATGGGCGCTGGAGGCGTTCATCGAGATGGTGCAGCGAGGGGGTGGGCTTACCGACATCCTGCCGGAGTTGGGCATCCTTGGTGCCTACGCGGTCGTCCTTCTCGGGATCGCCTCCTTGGCACTGCACCGGGTGCTGACACGAGCCTGACCCTCACCCGCCGATTGACACGGCATCATCCTCACCCAGAACGATGTGCGCGAGATTCTCGAGCGAAGGTGAGCCTTCCCGGTAGTACGCGGAGTGGGCGCTCCATGGTGGAGCATCTCCGGTCGCAAAGGTCCTCGAACCGAACACGGGGCTGTGTGGATCCGTCCCGAACACCAGGTCGGTAGAGCAGCGAGACGGAGGAATCCAGCAGTCCGGTCGGGCCAGCCTGATCGGGTCGAGAGGGGACAGTGCCGACCAGACGGTCGTCTCCGCCGGCACGTTCAGGGCTTGGACGTTCGTTGCGCCCACCCCCGGACTCCCGATGAACACGAGTTCGTCCGGCGTAATGAGACCATCCCGCGCCGCGATTCCGGCGACAAGTGATCCGTACGAGTGTCCGATCACCGTGATGTGGGCCGGCGGGAGGCCGGCGACGAAGTCGCCAAGTGCACGCGCCCCTTCCGCAGCCGGCTCTCGCGCGAGTGCTGCCAACACCGTGTCGGGCGGATCGTATCCGAGCCAGGTCACGACCGCCGTGTCGGTCCCGGCAAGCCTCTCGGAGAGCCGACGCGCATCTGCGTAGAGGGTGCGTTCATACGACTCGAGATCGGTACCGACACCGGGGACGAGGACAGCGAGATGGCGCGCACTCTGCAGGTCACCGATCGACTCGGCGATGCGGCCATCCCCGGTGGGGTCGTAGAGAAGAAGGTTTCGGGACGGTTGGGCCCAGGCCTTTCGGTCGGCAACGGCCCGATCGAGCGAGACAACGGCTCGCGTCATGTCGGATCGGAGTCTGCGCAACGGATCCCCGGGCAGCCAGGACACGAACAGATGCAGCAGTCCGAGGTGGGCCCGCAGGGTGGCCCTGCGTTGCTCGAGTTGGTCGATCTCTGCCAGCAGCATGTCGTACGGTGAAGGAGGCGGAGAGATCGTAGGTCCGGCGAGTCCTGCTTGGCCGACCTCCGCCTCCACGGTGTCGGCACACATGCGGAGGTGGGCAGCCTCCTGCGTCCACCAGGCCGACGAAGCACGTAGGCGAGAGGCGGCCTGTGCGCTCCCGCCTGCCGTCTGCAGGAGCGCGATAGCGACCGATACTTGCACGGAGAGATCGCGCTCCAGGGCCTCCATGCGGGCCGCTGTCCGGCGTGCCACCTGTGGGTCGATACGGCGAAGCATCCGCGGAGAGCGTACGGGCTTGCCCGGCCGACGGGAAGGGGATGGTCAGCGCCCGAAAAGGTGGAGGATTGATGTCGTGCCGACGGATGCGTCGGTCTGCCGACTCTGCGATCTTGTCATCAGAATCCGGCGCGACGACCGGCGGCGAGGGCAGCAATCGAGTCGATCCTGCGGAGAACGTCGCGGATCTCTGCGGCGAATGAGCGGCGCTGGGCGCCGCAGTCAGGATCGTCGACATCCAGCAGGCCCCGGTTGGCTGCGAGCTTGAGGGCAGAGGAGAAGAGGACCTGGGAGACCGACTCGTCGGTCGAGATGCGCTGCTGCAGGCGGTACTGCTTCCCCAGGGCGAGGCAGTCCGAGATGAACTTCTTCTCGTTGATCTCAACATACGGCGAGTGCAAGACGAGCGCGTCCGCCACCACCTGGTAGGCCTCGAGGTATGGCCTCAGCACCCAGTAGCTCGTGAGCGGTCGCAGATCACGCAGCAGCGATCGGATCTCGTCTGCGCCCTGCAGGACGCGCTTGGGCCATCGGTCGTCCTGGTGCAGGAGCTCGTTCCACACCTGCTGGCGAAACTCGTCCTTCTCCGCGAAGAAGAACTCGAACTTGAGGAGATCTCTCAGCCGCATCACCTCTTCCCAGAAGGCCTCCGGCCCCGCAACGGGGGCTTCGGCTGCCGACAGGAGGGACAGTTCAGCGATGGAGGCGTTGATGAAGAAGTGGATGACCGTGTTGCGGTAGTAGGAGGCGGCAAGACGCTCCTCCGCCCCGATCATGTAGACGGTCTGTGGCCCATCGTCGAAGGTGGCCGTGATCCCCTCGTCGTCGAGGCGTCGCAAGATCGAGGTGATCTGTTTCTCATTCGTGCTCTCCACGCGCTCGGTGACGGGAACGTTACGCTCACGGATGTAGGAGCAGAGTTCACCGACCTGCTCCCGGAGCTCATCCAGGGTGAACGCCTTCCCCTCTCCGATGAGCAGCGCGATGGTGAGCAGCGCGGAGGGTGTGACCGGTGTGACATCGTTGATGCGAGTGGAAACCTCGAACGCGATCTTCTGCACGTCGATCGGAGGGACCGGCTCACCCTGTTTGATGAAGCCTGACAACGCCAGTGGCTCTCCAAACCGGAGGTGGATGTTGCCGTAGCGACTGCCGAGGGAGCGAACGGTGCGAATCAGCCATCCCAGGCTCTCGCGTTCTTTGCGTTCGCCGCGCTGCTCGGCAGCGTAGGCCCCGACGTCCTGAATGTGGTCATAGGTGATCGATAGCGGGATGAGGTAGGCGTCTTCGCTCTTGCCTCTGGAGAATGCGTCCGCGACATAGGTCAGCATCCCGTAGCGCGGGGGCAGCAGCTTGCCCGATCGAGATCGCCCACCTTCTAGGTACCACTCGAGCGGAAAACGTTTCTCGATCAGGTAGTCCAGGTAGGTCTGCAGCACGAACTTGTAGAGGTTGTTGTTCTTGAAGCTCCGACGGATGAAGAACACCCCGGTACGTCTGATGATCGGCCCTACGGGGAAGAAGTTCATGTTGATGCCGCCGGCGGTGTGATTCGGGGGGGCATCGTTCTCCCACAGGACATACTGCAGGGCCAGGTGGTCCAGGTTGGACTTGTGAGACGGGAGGAAGACCAGGGGATAGCGCTGGCCCAGAGACAGGACACCGGCCAGATCCTCCGGGGAGTACAGGATTGCCCTGTAGCCGCGGCGGTACAACCAGCGGATCGCGTTGGCGACCAGATCGATCAGGTAGGGGCTGTGTGAGGCAGCGATCTCACGCAGGTATCTCGAAGCTCTCCTCAGGGCTGCATCCGGCGAGCGGTTCTCCATCAGGGCGATTTCGCGGGCGCGTTTGGCAAACGAGGGTGCGCTGATGATGTCTCTTCGGACGAATCTCGGCACCTTGTATCGGTTGCCGCGCAGTCGGCGTTCTGCTCGTTCGAGCGCCAGTGTGGCACGACGTTGCACGAACGATACGAACGTTCCGCTATCGGACCCGCCATCCCACTGGCCGCGAAGCGAAGAGGCTGTGGCGGGTTCGCCGACGACGACCCAACAGCGGTCGGGGCTGAATCGAACGATGGCGAGCTGCCGGATCGGGTCGGGTACCCGGGGGTCGGTGAGACGGAAGAGGTCGGCGAAGGAGACCGACCGTCGCCCATGGCGACGCGGGGCAAGCCACACGACCCGCAGCGGGACGAGGAGCGGATCGTCGGCGAGCAAGGCCGTGAGCCGATCAGCGTCGGGACAGGATCGCCTTGGCTTGCGCGAGGGAGGAAGACAGGCCACTTCGTGAGGGCCGTCTGCCTGGCGGCCAACCCACGCATCGAGGAGTCGGCGCTCGACGATGCTGGAAGCGTCGAGAAGATACAGAAGCGGCTGGTGCGCGGTTGACTCCATCACCAGGGAGTCTACGAAGGTTCACTCGTGGAGGGCGACCCGCTTCCAGTCCTGCTCGCTCGACGGATCTCCGAGACCCGCCGGCAGCGTCAACCGGAAGACGGTGAGTCCTCCCCTCCGGTCGTAGGTGAGGTCACCGCCCATCAAACGGGCCAGCTGGCGGGCAACCGCCAGGCCGAGCCCGATCGAACCTGTGACCCCGCGGGAGGGATGGGCGGTCTCGTAGGGAAGGAAGATGCGTGCGACGTGGTCCGGCGAGATGCCGGGGCCGTCATCTCGAACCTCGATCCAGACGTGATCGACACCCCGTCCGGCGGCAACCTCCAAGTGGTCACCCCCGTAGCGCTCGGCATTGGTCAACAGATTGCGGATGATCTGGCGAAGGCGTGTCGTATCGGCCGACGCCACGAGTTCGCGTTCACCGAGCGAGAGCACCTCTGGAGTGTGGCCGGCGACCTCGGCCGTGATCACCGGACGCACATCGAGCTCCTCGGTGTGAAGCGCAATGGTGCCGATGTCGGCTCTCGCTGCGACGAGCAGGTCTTCGACGATGTGTCCAACATCGGTCGCCTGGGTGGCGATGAGGTCGAGCATCTCGTGGAGCTCACCTGGCGTGAACCGCTGCTGATGGTCCCTCAGCTCCGAAGAGAGGCCGACCACAGTGGTCAGCGGTGTCCTGAGTTCGTGACTCACCGAGGCTACGAAACGGTCCTTCGAATCGACGAGTTCGGCGAGGTGCCGCTGGGCCGCTTTGAGGGCGCCGACGTCCGTGACGGAGACGACGACGTTCTCCAGGTCTATTCGGCCGTTGACCCTGGGGGCGGACCAGTGCAGGATACCTTCGATCGGGTTGCCTTCCAGCGTCAAGCCCGTGACTTCGGTTGCCACGTGATCCCTTCGATCCCACACTGCGAGCAGCTGTGTGGCGAACGAGTCCAGGGTTTCATCTGAGATGCTTGTGGGCTGGACCGCTCCGATGAGCGGAGTCGCGTCGCGGGCTTCGAGTAGCTCGATGCATGCATCGTTCACTTCTCGGACGACGATGAGACCGGCAGCTTCGCGGATCATGTCCGGAGTCAGGAAGTCCGACAGGTCGGTGACCCCTTCGGCTCGCAGTCCGTCGAGCCACTTGCCCACCTGGGTGAAGTCCTCCTCCCAGATCGAGATCGGGGCACGTTGCACGAGCGCCCGGTACCGTTCATCGGCCTTGATCTTGGTGGTCCGAACCCACGCGGCCAGCGATGCTCCGATCAGAAACACGATCGCCAGGCTCAAACCCGTTGCCATCGGCTCGACGAGGTCCTGGCCCCGGTTCCATGCGGTGTTGGCCACAACGATCAGGGAGGCGAAACCGACCATGTACAGCACCCACCTGTGAGAGGACACCATCACGGCAATCAGTCCGAGAACGATGATGCCGGACAGGCCAAGGAGTTGATACTGGGTGCCCTGGATCATGCCGATATCGACGGCGATCGCCACCCCGGACGCGGCCATGACCCATCCGGCAGGAGCAGGCGTACCGCGGAGTCGCAAAAGTGCCATGCCGGCGACGATTGCGGGGGCGATCGCGGCGAGGCCGAGCAGCGAACTGGAAAAGAAGAAGGCAGCGGCGATCAGTTGGACGACGACGATGATCGACGCGATACCAAACGCCCGGACAATGACCTGTTCGGGCAGCTCGACGTTTCTCTGACTCGTGGAAGCCATGTGCCTTCATCGGCGCCGAGAGAGCCGGAGTTGAGCGCTACATTGCCGGTATGAGAGCAGTGGTGCAGCGCGTTCGTCGAGCCGGTGTGACCGTCGGGGACACAACGGTCGGCGCCATCGGTGTCGGCCTCGTGGTCTTGCTCTGCGTCGCCTCTGGCGATGGAGAGGCCGACTCGGTCGCAATGGCCTGCAAGATCGCGGGCCTTCGGATCTTCCCCGATGTCGAGGGCAAGATGAACCGGTCGGTGCAGGACGTCGAAGGCTCAGTCCTGCTCGTGAGCCAGTTCACGCTCTGCGCCGACGTGCGCAAGGGCCGACGTCCGTCGTTCGTTGGTGCCGCCGACCCCGAACGGGCCGCGAGTCTCATCGAATCGGTGTCGCAGGCGTTGACCGCCGAGGGAATTCCAGTGCGCTCCGGCCAGTTCGGTGAGCGAATGCTGGTATCGATGACCAATGAAGGTCCTGTCACGATTGTGATCGATGTACGAGGGGGCAAGGTACGGTGATCTCAGTCCTGCCAGACGGCTCTGCGCAGCAACTCCTCGTAGATGGAAGGATATGTCGCCTTGATGACGGGGATCTCTCTGACCCGCTGCACGTCATACCCGGGATTGGACACTGCTGAGCCGTCGGGAAGGACCAGCGTCGGGCTTCCCTCGACAGGGATCTCCCTTCCTTCGACGACATCGGCAGCGACGTCGGGGCGGTATCGCCCGCTACTCAGCGCCGAGGCCAGCGCAGCCGCATCGAGGCCTTCTGTGTCTGCCACTGCCAGGAGTTCCTGTTGGATGCCCAGATTGCGGGAGTGCAGGAAGAACGCGCGCCTGAGGGCGAGATCGAAGTGTTCACCGACATCCTGGCCGTACGAGTATCCCCACTTCTGTGCTTCCGAAGCCAAGACCGAAGAAACCGGAATCGGACCAGGGAACAAGGTGAACGCGCTGGGCTCGTGCTGGGCGAGGGCGACGATCTCTGCCCTTCTCCTGTCGGCCGTGGCCGGTCGATGGGTGATGTCAAGGGGCCAGGACCGGAAGTCGAATGAGACCGACTCTGCGTGCAACTCGTCTCGTGCTCTCCTCAGCCCCAAGCCGGCGACGTATCCCCAAGGACAGAGGATGTCACTCCACACCGTGATGACGGCCATGCATGTCTCCTTTCAACACCGAACCTACCGCGGATCCGTCCCAATGGCTTTGCCCACATAGTCTCGTCCTGCTTGGCAGAACAGGAGGAAGTCACAAGATCGGCATGTCGACTCCGGGGTTGCTCCGAATTCCTCGTCGAGGATTGCTCCGGTGAGCGTTTCGAGGTGGCGTCGAGCTCCTGTCAGCCACTCCTCGTCGACCGGGTGGGTCTCGGTGTCGAGGCCCCCGCCGAGGTAGGCGAACGTTGCTTCGAGCCTCTCCGGCGGTTCGAGCGTGAGGCCGGCCTCCCGAACTGCCAGCGCGTAGGCCTCGAGTTGCACAATCGTTGCCGGGTTTCTCGATCGTCGCCCACTCTTGAAATCGACGATCTCCCAGTGGCCTGGCTCGGCTTCGTACACCGCGTCGATCCGGCCGTTGATGGTTGTGGTCGGGGAGAGGGACAGCTCGAAACCCAGCTCGACGAATCGTGGACGTCGGATTGCGAAACGCGAAGAGAGGAAAGATCCGAAAGGGTCCTCGCCGGTTGGGCGATCGGCTGAGAGGACGTCGTACCCTTCGGCATCGGTGAGGGGAACCGTGCCGAGGTTGTGCAGTTCGATGCGGCGGTGGACCTCGGTTCCGCGCACTGCGGCCCGAGAAGGGCGCCGGGGTAGCGGATCGACGGCTGTCCAGAAATACCGCTTCGGGCAGGTGGCGTAGACGACCAGATTGGTGACAGAGACACGAAGGCCGGGCTTCGCGGCGGGAGCGTCAGATTCGCGAGGGAGCTCATCGAGGACGAGTTCGAGTCGGGCCTGCTCGGCGCGAAAGGTCTCGTCGTCTCCAGAGCGCCGCTGGGGCCAGTCGGGGTCCTCCGCGGCTCGCCCGAGTGCGTGTTCCCAACCTTCGGAGAACAGTGGGTCCGGGGCCGGAGCCGAGAACGGGATCCGAAGCCTCTCTGGTGGATCACCCGGTTCGTTCGCTCGCTCCACTTCGACTCCTTCGGTGTTGGCGACCAGCTCGAACAGGTCGCTGGGTCTCTTCGGCTGTCGGGCCGTGTACCAGTATGACCCGGTGACGGTGAGGCGGTGTTTTGCCCGGGTGACTGCCACGTAGGCCGTGCGCCATTCCTGTGCTTCATGGCGTTCCCGCAGAGCCTCCGGCGAGGAGTCGTCGGCAACATGGTCGATGCGAAGCGCGGCAGGGAGTGACTTCGGGTATCGCTGGGGATCGTCGAGTCCTCCATGTGCGAACGACGGGAAGGTCCCGTGGCAGACGGCAGGAATGAAGACGGCCGACCACTCGAGCCCTTTTGCCCGGTGGACCGTCAGGAGCGAAACAGCGTCCTCTCCGCTGAGCGTCGCGGTGTCGAGTTCCTCGGATGCGGAGTCTTGCTCGAGGAGTTCTAGATAGTCGAGGAATGCCTCCAAGGATGGGCGTCCCTCGAGTGGACTCCACTCTTCCGCGAGGTCGAGGAAGCGGTAGAGGTTGAGACGGGCAGAGAGTCGTCGAGATGCCTCCAACGCATCGACTTCCGCCCATGCCCCCGTCGAGTCGAGGATCCGGCGGGCAAGCTCGACCAGGGTGACCCCCTGGGCGACGGTGAGCAATTCCCGGAACTTGGAGCGAAATCGAGAGAGTCGCTCCCTCGTTCTCTCAGCGAATGTGTCGGTCTCGTCGATGGCGGCGACCATGGAGGTTCCTTCACGCCTGGCGGCCGCAGCGAAGGGGGCGAGGTCGCCCATGCCCAGCCGGTAGTGCGATCCGAGAAGGATCCTGACGAGCGAGGGGGTGTCGTCGGGGTGTCCGATGAGGCGCATCCACGCGTGGAGATCAGCGACCTCGGGTACCTGCAGGAGCCCACCCAACGCGGCCACCTCGACGGGGATATCCAGGGCTTCAAGTGCTTCCCTGAGGAGCGGAATCGTACGGTTCTTCCGAAAGAGGATCGCGATGTCTCTCCACTCGTGACTGTCCTCATCATGGATCCGGCGAGCCTCTCTGGCGATCCACGCTGCCTCGTCGGTTGCAGTACGAAACCACCCTGCGGAGACGAAACCCTCCTCGGCGGTGTCGCGAGCAACGAGATGTGACACGCTCTCTCGAGCACCGATCTGGTCCTTGACGGCGTTGGCGACGTCGATGATCCGGCGATCCGATCTTCGGTTGGTCTGCAGGGTCAATGTCTCCGCTTCACGACCATCGATGGGGAAGTGCCGGGGGAATGAGGCGAAGTTCTCGAGCGATGCGCCCCGCCACTCGTAGATCGTCTGATCGGGGTCGCCGACGGCGGTGACCGGAAAACCGTCGCCGAAGATGCGAATGAGCAACTCGCGTTGTGCAGGATTCGTGTCCTGGTACTCATCGAGCAGGACGACCCGATAGCGGGATCGGATGCGTGCCGCGGTGTGGGGTTCCGAGACGATCCGGTACGCGAGGCGGATCAGGTCGGAGTAGTCGGCGACGCCGAGCCTGCGCTTCAGATCGTCGTAGCACTCGAGGACCGAGGCCATTTCATGGCGGACCGCTCCCACTTCCTCTTCCGACTCCGGCACGTCGACGGGGGAGCACAGGTGGTCACCCAGCCGGGACGAGAGGACCGCCAGCTCGTCGACACGACGGGCGGGAGAAGTGAGGTCAAGGAGCTGTGACCGCGTAGACGCGAGAGCCTCCCGGAGGAGCTCACGTTGGTATCCGGCGCCGACCACCGTGACGTCGCGTTCGATGCCGATCATGGGTCCGAACTCGCTCACGATGCCGTGGGCGAAGCCGTGATAGGTGGTCACCTCGACCGCCCGTCCCTCGTGCGCGTAGTGGGGGAGGTGAAGCCGCAGACGATCCGCGAGCTCCTCGGCCGCTTTGTTGGTGAAGGTGATTCCGAGCGCGCTCTCCGGTTCGATGCCGGCTCCGTGGACCATCGCGGCCAGACGCAGCGCGATCGTGGTGGTCTTCCCGGTTCCGGCTCCGGCCGCGATGCGCAGCGGCTCGAGTGGGTGAGCGATGATTCGCTGCTGTTCCGGTGTGGGGACGATGTTCACGGACGAAACGCCTCCTGTCCCTCGGGCCACTCCGGGCATACGAGCTTCACCTTGCAGTAGTCACATGCCGGTCCGACCGCCGGCGTCCAGTCCTCGACTCCGATTTCTGCAGCAATATCGGCCATGGTCGCCTTGATCTCATCGGCTCGAGTCATGTCGAGCCGGCGGATGGTCACCGACCTGGCGTCGGTCTTCGCCGGATACCACAGTTCTGCACCGGCGACCGGCCGGTGTGGTGCCAGACCGGGATCGGAGTCCGCGGCCATGGCGTAGAAGGCGAGCTGGATGGAGACGGCTGCGTCGTCGAGCGACATCACGCGCGTACCCGTCTTGTAGTCGACAATCGTCATGCCGTGCTCTCGAGCTTCGATTCTGTCCGCCTTGCCACGCCAGCGCACCCCGTCGACATCCAGTTCGAGCCACCGTTCCACATCGACGGGTCGACCCTTCCCCGGCCATTTCGAGTAGAGGTGGTCGATGATCCCTGCTGCCCTGCGGTGCCACGACTCCGCCCACGGTGATCCTCCGAACTCGACAGGATCCCATAGCGCATCGAGGTGTCGAAGGGCATCAGCTGCTTCGGCGTGGGGGAGATCACGGGCCATGGCTTCCCGTTCGGCGAGCTCCAGGGCCCCGTGAATGATCGATCCGAGTGCCGCGTACAGGCTGGGCTCGTCACCGACGTGGAGGAGACGCTCGAACGCGAACTTGCGAGGGCACGTGCGGTACGCCTCGGCTCTCGAAGGGGACATCGTCATGCCATCACCGATCAGTCCTGTGTCAGGACCGGGTGCGAGGACACCGGCGAACTCCGTCCAGGACCGCAACCCCCAGCGGTCTCCACCGACGATGATCGAGAGCGCCGCGCAGCGTGTGGCCGGTGGCACGGCGGGATCGCCGGCAAGTCGCCTGAGCCAGGCCTCTGCTTCGCGAACGGTGACCGGTTGAGAAAACTCAGGGGGTCTGCGCAGAGCGGCTGCGACGGTCGCGACCCCCGCGACGGCGGGGAGGAAGCGGCTTGGCATCCCGTGTCCTTCGTTGAATCCATTGGCCGTGCAGGTCCACACGACCCGTCGTCGCGCCCTCGTGATCGCGGTGTAGGCGAGTCGCATCTCCTCTTGAAGGCGGAATCGGATGTAGCCGGGCGTGTCCTGCGGAACCGATCGGGTGAGGTGCCGTGATCCCAGCAGGGACTCTCGGGAGCGGAGGTCGGGGAAAGCTCCTTCGACTGCGTCCGCGACGAAGACGTAGTCGAACTGGAGCCCCTTCGACTGGTGCAGGGTGGTCAAGGTCAGTCGGTCGCCGGCTGGTGACCGATAGGAGAGCAGAGGCGTCGCCTCGAAGTCTTCCTGTTCTGACAGCATCCGATAGTCGTTCAAGGTCGTGGAAGGGTCCCGCTCTGCGAGCCGATGGAGGACCTGGGCCAGGGATGTCCACGCGGCTCGCTGCTCCCGACCCTGCGGGTTGGCGACCACCTCTGCGATCTGAGGAAGCGAGGTCCAAACGTGCCAGAAGCCTTCGATGGCCGGCACCCCGGTTGCCCACGAGGCGTCGTCGATCAGATCAGCAAGGGCGAAGCCGTGGTCAACTCCGTCGCGCAGTCGATCGGTCCATGCCGAGTCGCTCTTTTCGAGTTCGTGCAGTCGTCCGAGTGAGATGGAGAACAGTGAGCCGAGGAGAATCCTTCGGATGGCTCGGTCTTGCTCTCGCCCTGTCGTGGTGGCGGCAATCACGCAGTCGAAGATCACCCGAACGGCGGGATGATCGGCGAGGCGGGCGTCGGGATGGTCGTGGGGGACGCCTCTCCGCTCGAGGGAACGCGACAGTTCGGGAAGGAAACGGCGTTTTGATCGTACGAAGACGGCCATTGTCGAGTAGGGAACGTCCTCTTCGAGGTGGAGACGTTGGACCTCGCGTGCCACCCACTCGGCCTCTTCGCTCTGCTGCGTGAACCCGTAGACGTCGACCCTGCCTCCAGCAGTCGCCGGGGCGACCGCCCCTGCCGCGCCGGGTAGTGCACCGCCGCTTGTCACGCGTTCCGCAGCGGCAAGGATTTCCCCTGGCACCCGAAAAGATGTCGTCAACACGAGCCGGCGGGGTTCGGGATCGCCCCGGAATATGGCCGGGAAGAACGCCACGTTGTTGAGATCGGCTCCCCGAAAACTGTAGATGGACTGGTACGGATCGGCGACCGCCGTGAGGTTCCGACCCTTCCCGATCAAACGCTGCAGCATCCCGACCTGGGCCGGCGTGGTGTCCTGGTACTCGTCGACCAGCACATAGCGGTACTGGTCGGCGACGCTGTCGGCGGTGGCTGGATCCTCGAGGAGGGCGACGCCGTCGGTGAGCAGCGTCCCGTAGTCGATGCGGCCGATCCTTCGAAGCTCGGCCCGGTACCGTCTGAGGAACGCGGGCAACCCTCGCCAGTCCGCCCGTTCCGCTGCCAATTCCGAGAGACGGTCGGGGTCAATCAGCAGTTCGCTGCAGCGCAGGAGGAAGTCGGTCACTTCGCGAGCGAACGCGTCCGTTGCGAGGAGAGAGCGGAATGCGGCCGGCCATTGCTCCGGGTCCTCGGTTGCCAGGAGATCGTGAGTGAGCGCGACCTGTTCGGGTCCTGTCAGCAGGGTGGGATGTTGTGACAATCCGAACACGGTTTGGCCGTGGGTCTCCAACAGCCTCGATGCAAGTGAGTGGAAGGTCATGGCGGGTACGACGGCACCCGGGCGCGACGCCGTGGATCGGAGCCGGGAGGTCAGGTCCGCGACGCCTCGACGGGAGAAGGAGAGGAGCAGCAGATGCTCGGCATGAACGCCGATGTCGAGCAGGTGGGACGCCCTCCTGACCAAGAACTCGGTTTTGCCGGTGCCCGGTCCCCCGACGACGATCTGGGGCCCGTCGACCTCGGCGAGAGCGTCGTCCCATTCGGACGGCTCGACTCGGTGTTCCTTCACAGGGGACAGAGTAGGAGCCGGGTGGGACAGAGATCGTCTCTGACGAGCATGTTGTCCGGTGTCTGTGCTGTACAGCCGTCGAGAGCCGGAGAGACGCGGCAATCATTTGGGCGACGGACCACTAGAACCCCAGCGTCGGCTGGTGTGGTCGTGTGGAACCGTCCGGGAGGATGTGCACGACCAGTGCACCGGCGTCTTCCAGCCGTGGAGCGAGCAGCATCGAACGGTGGCATCGGTCCGGCTCGCCTTCCGCGCAGAGGAGAACGACCGGCGCGTCCCGGGCGAGCGCGATGACCTGGGCGATGGATGCCAGGAATGCCGCGGCGTCCGGGGTAGCTCCTCGACCGCCGAGCGTTTCTCCCAGCCATCGGTAGCCGAAGCCCTCGGCGCGGGCGAGAGCGGCCAGTGTTTCCTTGCGGAAGTCGGGTGCGTGTCGCGAGTAGGGCTGTGATCGGACGTCGATCACCGTGGCGATCCGGTAACGGTCCAGCATCGCTGCGAGCGCCGAGAAGTTTCGTGTTCCGTGGCCGATCGTGTAGACGATGGGGTATTCGTTGACGGGCATGAGCACGGTGTAGATTGTGGTGTCCGAGGAGGCATATGGACGGGATTTCCGAGGGTCTTGAAGCCAAGGAATGGGAATCGCAGATGTACCGCGAGGCGGTCGCGCAGTTTGACCGGGTCGCGGAGATCATGAATCTGGATACCAACGTGTGGCAACGACTGCGCTATCCGCAGCGTTCGCTCGTGGTGACGTTCCCGTATCGAAGAGACAAGTACTCGGATGTCGAGACACTGTTCGGGTACCGGGTACAGCATGTGCTCACCATGGGACCCACAAAGGGCGGGATCAGATTCGCGCCGGATGTGAACCTCGGCGAGGTTGCAGCTCTCGCGATGCTGATGACCTGGAAGACGTCGATCGTCGGCCTCCCGTTCGGAGGGGCGAAAGGTGGCGTTCGGGTCAACCCCCTGGAGCTCAGCCTGCCCGAACTACAACGAGTCACCCGCCGCTACACCGTCGAAGTCATCAACTTCATCGGTCCGAACAAGGACATACCTGCCCCAGACATGGGGACCAACGAACAGACGATGGCCTGGATCATGGACACCTACAGCCAAGAGGTCGGCCACACCGAACCCGCAGTCGTGACCGGGAAACCCCCGGCGCTCGGCGGGTCCGTCGCCCGAAGGGAAGCGACCGGCAGGGGCGTCGTCAGCTTGCTGCCCTCCGCAGCTGCTCACGTCGGTTTGAAACTGTCCGGGGCGAGGGTGGCGGTTCAGGGGTTCGGCAACGTCGGGCGCTTTGCGGCGATCGCCGCGGCCGAGCTTGGCTGCTCCGTGGTGGCTGTCTCGGATGTGCACGGCGGCATCTACGACCCGTCCGGGCTCGAGATCGGCAAGGTGGCCCGGTGGGTCGACGAGCACGGGTTCCTGGACGAGTACCCGGACGCCGAGCAGGTCACCAACTCCGAACTGATCGAACTCCCGTGCGAGATTCTCATCCCCGCTGCCGTGGCCGGCGTCATCAACAAGGAAAACGCCGAGAAGGTGCAGGCCAAGATCATTGCCGAAGGTGCCAATGCTCCGACGACCATGGAGGCCGATCAGATCCTGGCTGACAAGGGGGTATTCCTCATCCCCGATGTCCTGGCCAACTCTGGCGGTGTGACGGTCTCCTACTTCGAGTGGGTGCAGGATCTGCAGAACTACTTCTGGTCCGAGAACGAGACGGTCGCACGTCTGCGAGAGATCATGAACAAGGCGTTCGATGAGGTCCTCTCGGTCAGCATCAAGGAGAAGGTCGACATGCGAACCGCCGCGTTGATCAAGGGAGTGCGCAGGGTCGCCGAGGCGAAACTGGTGCGAGGCGTGTATCCGTGATCTAGGAATCTGTTGAGCTCCAGGCCGGATCTAGGGGTCTGTTGAGCTCCAGGCCGGGCACCGATCCTTGAATGAGCACCAGTCGCACAGGGGCCCCGGTTTCGGGGGGAAGAACCCGTCGTTGATTGCCTGGTTGATCCGATCCCAGAGCGCTCGAATCCCCTGTTCGGTCGCGTCCAGCTTCCGATCGTCGATCTCCAACCGGTACAGCGTCGGTCCGTTCAGATAGAGGAGACGAACTTCGATCGGTGTGCGTCCCGTCCGCTTGCGGATGAGCAAGGCGTAGATCTTCAGCGCAAAGAACGCCGACTGCGCGTATCGCTCGGGCGGGGCCTTCCCGGTCTTGTAGTCCAGGATGATCAGGTCACCTTCCGGCGTCTCGTCGATGCGATCGAGGATTCCGCGAATCGTCATACCATCGAGGTCTTCGAGCATGTCGAGCTCCCGATGGAGCGGAGAGACGTGTGTGGGATCCTCCAGAGAGAAGTAGTTGGCGAGCAAACCGAGGCTCTCGACTCCCCAGCGCCGTTCTTCCTCCACGTCGTCGAACAGCCCCGCGTACTCCTCGTCGACGCGCAGCTCCGACCAGGCCTTTCGAAACAGCGTATAGAGGCGCTCGGCGGTCCGCTCGGAGGCCGGGAGTTCGTAGAGCCGCTCGAGTGCGAGGTGGGCCGTGGTGCCCCTCGCCTGATAGACCGTGGTCGGTTCGGGGAGGCGGTCGATGGCGCGGAACTTGAACAGTTGCGGGCAGGTCTTGAAGTCGCCCGCTCTGCTTGGTGACAGTGTCTCGAGGCTCACGGTTGCGACGATAGCCAGCGGGTGTGACAGATCCACAAGTCGCGAAAAGTAGGAGTGAGAGCGCGAAAACCAGACAGGGTCAGGGCTTGCATGTTCGGCGTGGCTTCCGTAGGTTCGAAGTGCTGCGTTGGAGACGTCTGATGTAGCAAGGGAGAGTCGTAAGGGCGACCGAGCGGCCTTCCCGCCGACTTTCCGGTCGGTGCTCCGAGAGGGGCCGTCCTTCGAGAGGAGGATGCCGCCGGGACCTTCGGGTCCTGCGGATCGGATCGGGAAGCGGGTCCTTCCGGTGACGGAGGGAGGCTTCCTTCGGGTCTCGACCCGAGTGGGGCAACGTTCGAGTCTCGGTTCGCCGAGGAGCGAGCGGTTCGGCGGGCTTCGGTTCGCTGGACACCGCAGACTGCGGAATCGGAGTCGGTCTCCGGCTTCGGACCCGACGGTCCGGTGTTTCGACACCGGGTTGGCGGGAGAGGAACCCCGAGAGGGTGGACGTTTCGGCAGAAGCTCCCTCGGGGTTTTCTCGCGTCTGG
>CBEVHI010000018.1:0-19571 GCA_965549635.1 uncultured bacterium
GTTGGTGGGCCCACCTGGACTTGAACCAGGGGCCTCATCCTTATCAGGGATGCGCTCTAACCAGGCTGAGCTATGGGCCCGCGGCGGAGGATTGTAGTACCGAGTTCAGGCACGGGGTACAGAGAGGGGACGCACCCTCTATCGTGCTTCCATGAACCGAGAAGCATGGAACAACCGGTACACCGAACAGAATCTGGTATGGAGTGCCGAACCGAATGCCTTTCTCGTCGCGGAGACGAAGGATCTGTCTCCCGGGCGGGCGCTGGACATGGGTGCCGGGGAAGGGCGGAATGCGATCTGGCTCGCCGAGCAAGGTTGGGACGTCACCGCGGTCGACTTCTCCGATGTGGCGGTCTCCAAGGGCAAGGAGATCGCCCGACGCCGGGGGGTCGAGGTGGACTGGGTCGTCGCCGACCTTCACTCGTATGTGCCGCCTGAGTCTGCGTTTGATCTCGTCATCGAGTTCTACATCCACATCCCCGAGCCGTGGCGGCCCGAGATCTGGTGGCGAAGTGCGAGAGCGGTGGCGCCGGGAGGGACCCTGCTGGTCGTCGGACACGACCTCACGAACCTGGAACAGGGTCAGGGCGGACCGCAGAACCGGGCGGCGCTGTTCACTGCCCAGGACGTGGTGGAGGCGATCGAGGGACTCGATGTCGTCAAGGCCGGGCCAGTGGTTCGCCAGACCCCGCACGGCGATGCCATCGACGCTCTGGTGAGGGCCCATCGCAGCGCAACGACGTCCTGAGTGGCAGGGCAGCGCCACGACCAACGTAGAATGTGTCAACCCCGGGGATGTAGCTCAGCTGGAAGAGCACCTGCCTTGCACGCAGGGGGTCGGCGGTTCGAGTCCGCTCATCTCCACGGATTTCGTGACACACGAACCGAAGGGAGAGCCGTATGCGCCGCGCCGTGATTGTCGATGCCGTCCGGACACCGACCGGGAAGAGGGACGGCTATCTGAGAGAGTGGCACGCTGCCGACCTCGCCGGGTTCGTTCTCTACAACCTGGTCAAGCGAACCGGACTCGACCCGGTCATCGTCGACGACGTCATCATGGGCTGCGTCTCCCAGACCGGTGAGCAGGCGTTCAACGTAGGGCGCAACGCCCTCCTTGCCGCCGGTTTTCCCGAGTCTGTTCCGGGAGTGACGATCGATCGCCAGTGCGGGTCGAGTCAACAGGCCGCCCACTTCGGTGCCCAAGGGGTCATGGCGGGCGTCTACGACGTTGTGATCGCAGCCGGAGTCGAGTCGATGACGAGAGTTCCCATGGGGGTCACCGCTTCACAGGGTCCCGGGTATCCGTTCGGCTCCAAGGTGACAGAGCGTTACGACCTGGTTCCCCAGGGCATGTCTGCAGAGATGATCGCCGAGGAATGGGGGTTGAGTCGAGAACGCCTCGATGAGATCTCCCTGGCGTCGCATCGCAGGGCGGCACTGGCCACGGACGAAGGCCGGTTCAAGTCCGAGATCGTGCCGACCCCGGGACCGGACGGCGTCGACGTGACCGTCGACGAAGGCATCAGACGGGGCACGTCGATGGAGAAACTGGCCGGTCTGCGGCCTGCCTTCAAACCTGACGGGAAAGTCACGGCGGGCAACTCGTCGCAGATCTCCGACGGTGCCGCTGCGGTACTGATCATGAGCGAAGAGAAAGCCGAAGAACTCGGTGTGCGGCCCCTCGCCCGTTTCGTGGACTTCGCCGTAGTCGGGGTCGACCCCGTGACCATGCTCAAGGGACCGATACCTGCGACAAGAAAGGTCCTGGAACGGGCCGGGCTGAGCCTTAGAGACATCGACCGTTTTGAGATCAACGAGGCGTTCGCGTCGGTGATCGGAGCGTGGCTCGTCGAGATGGATGAAGATCCGGACACACTCTGGGAGCGGACCAACGTCAACGGAGGAGCGATCGCCCTCGGCCATCCGCTGGGATGCTCAGGGGCGAAACTCATGACGACGCTCGTCCACGAGTTGCACCGCTCTGACTCCCGTTACGGACTGCAGGCGATGTGCGAAGGCGGCGGCATGGCCAACGCCACCATCCTCGAGCGGGTGTGACCTTGTCCACATCCTGTGGACGAATCAGGGGATAACTACACCTGTGTAATTCAGCGGTAGTTGGTGGTCATCAGGAACCCGCCGGCGAGCGCGGCCAACCCGACCCAGAGTCCCCAACCACCGAAGAACGGGAAGACGTAGTTGAGGATCACCAGCAGCACGCCAACTCCCATGGACGCGAACATGGTGATCACGTACCACGGTGGTGAGGGTGGCTTGCGCTTTGGTTGCGGTCGTGCCGGCCCGCGGGAGCGATTCTGATTCTTCTTCTTGCGGGTCTTCGACTTGGGCATGGCGGTCAGAATAGCCAGTGAGGTCGCCCCAACGGGAATGGCCGACAGAAGCGGCTGTTCACTCGGCGAGGGAAAGGAGACCGTCGCGCTGCACGACGATGCCGTCACGGAGGAGGTTTTCGAGAGCCTCTCCGAAGCGGGCAGCGCCGACTGCTTCGTCCAGAACCGAGCGTTCAACGGCCTGGCGATGGAGGAGGTGACGGACGATGGCTCCCCTTGCCTGGCGAATGGACCCTTCGAAGCGACTTTGTGACCTCGGTGCTTCGTACGTGTCGGGTCCCGAGCACCACCTCCGAACGGGGCAGAGGGCACAGTCGGCTTGGCGGGGTCGACAGATCGTGGCGCCGAGATCCATGATCGCCTGGTTCCAGGCAGCAGCATCGTCGACGACGAGGAACTCTGCGGCACGGTCTGCGAGTTCGATGCCGTCGAGAGGATGACCGGTCCACCGACTCAGCACACGGCGCATGTTCGTGTCGATGGCAGCAACCGGTTCACCGAAGGCGAAGCAGGCGACAGCAGCCGCGGTGTAGGGACCGACTCCGGGAAGTGCCCGCAGAGCGGTTGCCGTTGTCGGCCAACCGTCGGCGACGATCCGTCGTGCCGCGTCGCGGAGACGGAGCGCCCTGGTGTTGTACCCGAGTCCGGACCACGCCGAGAGGATCTCGTGGGTGGTCGCCGAGGCCGCCGACGCAACATCGGGAAACCGATCCAGAAAGCGCTCGTAGACGGGGACCACTCTGGAGGCCTGTGTCTGCTGCAGCATCACTTCGCTGACGAGAACGCCCCACGGATCGGTGCTGTCTCTCCAGGGAAGCTCCCGGCGGTGCCGGCGATACCAGGCCAGAAGTGCTCCGCCGGGCTTGCCGACGGAGGTCACGGAGTCGTGGTCGTGGTCGTCGACGATGAAGTCGTCGTGGTCGGTGGTGCCTTGCCGAGCGTTACTTGAACGATCGTGTCCGGGTCGACTTCGACACCGACGGCAATGGATTGGGAGACGACCTTTCCGTCCTGCTCCGGACCGGTCTCCACCGTGGTCGCACTGACCGCGAGTTGGAGGCCCGCGGTCTCCAGTGCTGCACGGGCCTGCTCTTCGGTCATGCCGGTGAGATCAGGAACGGCGACGGGTTCCGGACCTTGGGAGACGACGACGACAATCGTCCCACCAGCGGGAAGCTGTTCGCCGGCACCCGGCTCGGTACGGACCACGAGGCCGGCGGGCTGCTCGTCCGAGTACTCGTATGAGAACTCGGGGACGAGCCCCTCGTTGCCGAGAATGAAACCGACGTCACCTTCTGTGCGACCGGGAAGCTGGGAAGGAATCGTGATGATCGCCGGGCCGTCGGAAACGACGATCGAAATGATGGCGTTCGGAGGAAGTTTCTGACCCGGTGGCGGATCCTGTGTGATCACCTGGTCCTTCGGTGCGGTGGCGTCGGGTCTTCGAGTCACATTGACCACAAAACCGTTCTGGGTGATCAGTTCAGTCGCAGCTCCGACGGTCTCACCGACCAGCGGGGGTACGGGGGAGGCCTTCGGACCGATGGAGACCAGCACTTTGACCAGCGATCCCGGCGCCATCTCAGAGAAGGCCGGCGGGTCGGTGCCGATGACGGTGTTCTCGGGAACGGTGGCGCTCTCCGTGTTCTCTGAGATGGCGGTGAAACCGGCCTGCTGTACTTCGATCATGGCGTCGGCTTCTGGGCGGCCGGCCACGTCGGGCACCGAGATGGTCGCCGGCTCCGGCGGTGCGGACGGCAACTGGCGGAGCAGGAGGAAGATGCCGGTCCCCAGTGCGACGAGGAGAGCGAAGGCAGTGATCACGAACGGCAACTGGCTCGTGGGTCTGCGCTCCGGCTGGACCCGTCGGTAGACCACGTCGGGCGACGCCGTTGCCGGGGGGAGCCCAACCGAAGGCATCATCTCGGTCGGGGCTTCCGAAGAAACGGCACCTGCCGGCGTGCCGCCGGCGAGGAAGAGCAGCAGGTCCTCTCTCAGCACCTCCGCGGTCTGATAGCGGGCCGCCGGGTTTTTGTCGAGGGCGTGCAGCACGATCCGGTCGAGATCCGGCGTCACGTCCGAGTTGATCGTGGAAGGTGCCGAGACGGCAGCGGACACGTGCTGATAGGCGACCGAAACGGGCGACTCTCCCGAGAATGGAGGGTGTCCGCACAGCATCTCGTAGAGGACGACGCCAAGCGAGTAGAGGTCTGACCGCTCGTCGGCAGGTACCCCCTGGGCCTGCTCCGGAGAGAAATAGGTTGCGGTTCCTATGACCGCACCGGTCTTGGTCAGCTCCGACGAGTCATCCCATGCCCGGGCGATGCCGAAGTCGGTGACCTTCACCATTCCGTCCTTGGTCAGCATGATGTTGCCGGGCTTGATGTCACGGTGCACCACTCCGGCACGATGTGCGACCGTGAGGGCAGAAGCCACCTCCGAGGCAATCTCAACCGCTCGGCGGGGGAGGAGAGGACCTTCTTTGAGAACGTCGCGCACCGACTTGCCTTCGACCAACTCCATCACGATGAAGTAGGTTCCCGCTTCCTGTCCCCAGTCGAAGATGCCGACGATGTTCGGATGACTCAGATTGGCGGCCGCCTGCGCCTCCCGACGGAACCGGCGCACGAACGCCTCGTCGGTCGCGTACTGGGAGTGGAGCATCTTGACCGCGACTCTGCGCCCCAACAGGGTGTCTCTGGCTTCGAACACGTCGGCCATGCCTCCTCGCGCCAGATGCGAGAGCAGTTCATAGCGGTTGGCGAGAACGGTGTGTTCCATCGAACGTAGATTGTAGGGTCGGGTGGGTCACGTGCGTCCCCGCAACCAGAAGTCGAGAACCTCCTGAGCGATCGGTGCTGCTACCGAACCTCCCGTTGCGTTCTCGCCCGCCCCCTGCACGAAGACGGCCAACGCGATGGTCGGTTCATCGACGGGAGCAAAGGCGATGAACCAGACATCGGGGGAACCGGAGGCCGCCTCGGCGGTTCCGGTCTTGCCGGCGACCCTGATGTTGGGAACCGTGGCTCTCGTACCGGTACCGGAAGCAACCACCTCTTCCATGAGTTGGGCGACGATCAGAGCAGTCGCCGGAGAGACCGCAACCGAGAGGATCTCCGGGGTGCGCTCGACGACGGTGGTCCCGGAAGCGTCGACGACACGATTGACGAGGTAGGGCTGCATGAGCAGTCCGTCGTTGGCAATCGCTGAGGCCACCATCGCCATCTCGAGCGGTGTTGCCCGAACATCGCGCTGCCCGATGGCACTCTGGGCTAGCGCTGCGCCGTCGAGGTCATCGGAGGTCGGGAAGAACGAAGGCTGCACGGGAAGTGCGAACGGTGGGGTAATACCGAAGCCGAAGGATGTGGCAGTGTCGGCGAGGGTGGCCTGGCCGAGTTGCAGGCCGAGCATGGCGAAGATCGTGTTGCAGGACTTGCGGAACGCCGTGGCCAGCGTGACCTGGGTCCCGTCGGTGCACGGACCCCGGTCGTAGTTGCGGATCGTGCTTGTGGTGTTGGGCAGCGGCACGGCGGTCGGGTCGAGGAACTCGGTGTCCGGTCCGGCTTTGCCGGCCTCCACCGCAGAAGCCGTGACGACAACCTTGAAGGTCGAGCCCGGAGGATAGGTGCGGGCGATGGCCCGATTGGCCAGTGGCTCGTCCGGATCTTGGAGAAGGGCGCTGCGGAGGGCGGCGGCGTCGGGGGCGAGCATCACTTCAGGTTCGAACGAAGGCGTCGAAACCATGGCGAGGACCGCTCCTGTGGACGGTTCGATCGCCACGATGGATCCCCGACGGTCACCGAGCGCATCGAACGCAACGGATTGCAGGTCGCTGTCCAGGGTGAGTTCGAGGCTCTTGGGTCGCAGGTCTCTGCCCATCAGTGCGGCCAGCACGTCGGAGAGTGTGAGATCTCGTCGAGAGCGCAGGTCGCCGGCGTAGGTTGCTTCGAGCCCTTCGTCGCCAAACAGGAGCGAGGAGTACCCCACAACGTGCGCGAAAGGGGGTCCTTCGGGATACCTTCGGGCGAATCGGGAAGCATCTTCCGGGTCGGCGATCGACCGGGCGAGGACGGTACCGTCGGAAGTCACGATGAGACCCCGCTCCTTTCCGCTGATGGACGCGGCGACGCGCGGATTCAACGGATTGTCCCGGTAGCGCGACGTGTCGATCGCCTGCAGGTAGGTGACGTTGAGCACCAGCGCCGCAAGAGCCACGAAGACGAAGGCGGCGACACGACGGATCGGCCGGTTCATGCCTTCTCCTCATGCGAAACGCGGGCGAGAAGGATCACGATGAGGAAGTTGGCGACGAGCGACGATCCCCCGTACGACATGAACGGGAGTGTGATGCCGGTCAATGGCAGCAGTCTCGTGACCCCGGCAATGATCAGGAAAGCCTGCAGCCCGAGGACGAACGAGAGTCCGAACGCCAGCAGTTTGCGGAACAGGTCACGTGATCGCAGGGCAATGCCGAATCCGACGGCAACCAGAAGCGCGAAGACGGCGATGACGGCGACCGTGCCGACCAGTCCCAGTTCCTCTCCGATGGCGGAGAAGATGAAGTCGGTCCACGCCGCCGGTATTCGATCCGGTGTGCCGACTCCCAGGCCTGTGCCGGAGAGACTCCCAGATCCGAGGGCGAAGAGGCTCTGGAGGATCTGGTAGCCGGCGTCGGCGGGATCGGAGAAGGGACGCAGCCAACTGTCGATACGGCGGGCGACATACGGGAAGGCGACGGTTGCTCCGATTGCCCCTGCGAGGAACAGTGATCCGCCGGCGGCCAGATAGCTGGCCTTGTCGGTGGCTGCGTACAGCATGGCGACAAACACAGCGAACAGCAGCAGTGAGGCTCCGAGATCACGCTGGAAGACCAGTACCCCGAAACTGACCAGCCAAGCGAGGAAGACGGGGATGAGGTGCCGCGGCTCGGGAATGGAGAGCCGTCCCAGGCGGCGAGTGGAGGCAGCGAGCGTTGCTCGTCGCTCCGACAGGTACGAGGCCAGGAAGATGACCAGGACGATCTTGGCGATCTCACCCGGCTGGAAGTTGAGGGTCAGCGGTCCTGCCACAAATGTGGTCCAGAGCCGTGACCCGCCCGCGACGACGCCGCGAAGTGGGAATCGCCAATCGGTCGGCAGCAACGGCAGCAGCAGAAGGGCCACCGCGACGGTGAGGGTGGTGTAGCGGTAGCGTCGAAGCAGCGCAACGCCGGAGCGGCGAAGCAGGAACAGCGACACTGCGGCGAGAGCGGCGGCAATCAGCATCCACCAGCGCTGCAGAGCGGCGAACCGACTGCTGATCCGATAGATCTCGATGAAACCGAGGGCAGTGAGGATCGCGGTCAGGGGGAGGAGGAAGGTGCTGGCATCCGGTGACCATCGGCGGATGGCGAGGTGTACCGAACCGAACGAAATGGCGAACACGACGAAGGTCAGGGCCACCTGGGCGTCGATGTTGCCGCCCTGTGCCAGGTTGACGAGTCCGACACCCATCGAGGCGATCACGGTCGCCCCGACGAGGAGGGCGGCCTCGGCGTCCCGGTTCACGATCCCGCGTCGACGACTACGACGGTGATGTTGTCCACGCCGCCGGCGGCGTTGGCTGCTTCGATGAGGCTCCAGACCGCCTCGTCCGGCGTACCGCCCGCCAGTCTTGCGGCGATGTCCTCGTCGGCGATCATCGCATTCAGCCCGTCCGTGCAGAGCAGCAGCCTGTCTCCCTCCCGGAGGTCCTCGGTGAGAGCGTCGACCTCGACACGTGCCGTCAAACCAAGGGCACGAGTGAGCATGCTGCGCTGCGGGTGTCGAGCAACGTCCTCGGGTCGGATCTTGCCCGCTGCCAGATACTCTGCGACGACGGTGTGGTCGGTAGTGAGCTGTCGGAGGACTCCGTCTCGAAGGAGGTAGGCGCGGCTGTCACCGACATGACCGATCCTCGCGGTGCCGGCCGGGTCGAGTTCGGCGATCGTGAGGGTGGTCCCCATCCCCGCTAATTGACGGTCTTCGGTCGCCTCCTCGAAGACTGCGCCGTTCGCGGCTTTGACCCTGTCAGCGACGGAACCGGACGTGGAGATAGCCGCGTCGATCGCTGCCGACGATGCAATCTCGCCCGCGACGTGACCACCCATCCCATCGGCAACGGCGAAGAGCGATGTCGAGGAGGCCGCACCACTGGTGGACGGATAGAGACGATCCTCATTGTTCGTTCGCACCCTGCCCTGGTGAGTGCCGGCGGCCCACGTGAACCTCATCGCACCTCCATTACGGTGTTGCCGACCTGGACGGCATCACCCCGCGTGAGAGTGAGCGGTGTGCCAACGCGTCTGCCGTTCACGTAGGTTCCATTCGTACTTCCAAGATCGTGCACGACGATACCCTCCGGACGCCGGATGAGACGGAGGTGGAACTCGGAGGCATAGGCATCTTCGAGGACCACATCTGCCTGCGCACTCCTTCCCAGGACGACTGATCCGGAGACAGGGATGTGCTCGCCCGCCTGGGTTTCCGATCGAACAATGACCACCTCTTCTCCCGCGCGGGCCTTGCTTCTCCATCCTTCCGTGCTTCCGAGATGCGCGGCAATGGCCCTCGCTACTTGCCAGACGAACAGATACACGAACGCGAGGAAGATGAGTTTGAGGAGCGTGAGCAGCAGCGCCGGCACCTAATCCTCCTGACTGCGTGGAACCTGCCCTGGCAGGCCGACCGTGAGGTCGAACGTGATCGGTCCAAAGGATACGACGGCGCCGTCTTCGATGCCGACGGGGGCGGTCACGGGTTTGCCGTCGGCGGATGTGCCGTTGGCAGAGGCAAGGTCGTTGATCCAGATCCTTCCTGTTTCCCTCCAAATCAGCGCATGAACTCGACTGACCTCGGAGTGGGAGACGGTGACATCGCAGTCGGCCGACCGACCCACGAGGACACGGTTGTAGACCAGCGGATAAGGGGCACCCGTCTGCGGAACCAGGCTTGCCCAGGCGAGGCGCGGTCCGGGAGTCCGCGTTGCACTGCAGGCGATCTCTGTTCTCGAAAGGTCCGGTGAGTGAGCGATAGCGACGGTGGCGGGGCCGTCGAGGCGCCACCCGCGCTCCTTGGCTGTCTCTTCGAGGAGGTGCTCGAGATGTCGAGGGAGGACTTCGGGTGTCTGTTGATCGGAGTGGAGCGTCAGGACGTACTGGTTGGGTATGGACGGTCCTGCCATGCCGTCCTCGATGCGAAGATCGGCTTCTCGGAGCAGACGGATTCCGAGTTCCGATGGCTGCAGCGGACCGCCGAACATGGCGCCGGCCAGGCCATCGACCCACCGTTCGATGCGACGTTCGAGATTGCGCGCCGTGCTCACGGAATCATTGTATGCGGCCTCGTTTGCGGGGCGGGAGGGTCAGGCGCAGCGCCGTGTTCCGGCCGAAGGGCGGGTGTGGGACCGTGCTACGATGCCGTGCCCGGGCGAGTGGCGGAATTGGCAGACGCGCAGGCTTCAGGTGCCTGTGAGCTTACGCTCGTGGGGGTTCAAGTCCCCCCTCGCCCACGACGTGTTTCCCAACACCGCTCCTCGACGGCGGGGGCGCCGACGCACCGCCGTCGTCCTCATCTTCGTCACACTGGTTGCCGTCATCCTCCTGGCAACCGGTGAACTACGCAACGACACCAGGACGTCGATTGCCTATCTCGTCAAAGCCAACGATGCGGTCGCCTCGTACCGGGATCTGTCCCAGCGGTTCGATGGCCAGGTCCTGATGCGCCTCCCTCTGGCCCAGCGGGAAGATGTGGCACTGCTCATGGATCAGTACGCGAAGGCAGCGGAGTCGAGTGCAGAGGGAGTGCGCTCTCTCGAGCCCCCGGCGTCGGTGGCCGGAGCAGCGGCTGCGCTCGACATCGCTCTCGACTCGTGGCAGCAGGGCCTTCAGACGTTTGCAGCTTCGCTCTTCGCAGTCGTCGACGTGGGCGATGAAGCATCCGTCGATCAACTCGGAGCTTCTGTCGTCGCTTTCGAGGTCGGCGACGCCGCCTACGTCAGGTTCCTTGATGCGGTCGACGAGCTGGGAGCGACGATGGACCTGCCGGTCGAGTTTCCCCAGGTGGCGTTTCTGCCTCCCGGAGTGGGTTCGCTGAGACACGCAGCCGGGATCATTGCGGTGGCGCAAGACGCAGGCGGCATGGAGCTTCGACGCGACCTGGAGGTCTCGGCGGTGAAGCTTGATCCGCAGGAAGTCGGCACCGATGACGGTGGAGACCTGGTGCTGCCGGCAACCGATTCGCTGCTCGTCCGGGCAAGTGTCGGCAATCGGGGTAATCAGAACGAGGACGAGATCCGGGTATCGGTGACCTTGCAGGCTGCAGATGGGGCGGTGCTCTATCAGGAGACCGCCGACGTCGACACTCTGGAACCACGAGCATCGACGACGGTGGAGTTCTCCGCCCTGCCCGTGGTCGCCGGGGAGCGGTTCACCATCCTGGTGGCCGTCTCGGTGCTGCCGGGCGATATCGACACCGGCAACAACGTCCGGCAGCTCGAGATCAGGGTCAACGAACCGTCCTGAGCCCCAGGTAGCATCCTTGCCATGATCGATCCGGCAATTCTTCGTGAAGACCCAGAGGCCTTGAAGGCCGCCCTCGCGTTGCGGGGCAGCGACCTGCGTGTCGAGACCCTCGTTGAGCATGACATCCGCAGGCGTTCGTTGCGTACCGAGGCGGAGCAGGTCCGGGCAACCCAGAACGCGGCAGGCAAAGAGATCTCCCGTCTCCAGGGCGAAGCCAAACAACAGGCGATAGGACGCGCCAAGGCTCTCGCCGAGGAGTACCAGCGGCTCCTCGCACTGGCGGAGCAGGCCGATGAGGAGTTCAACGAACTGTGGGTTCGTGTCCCCAACCTGCCGCACGCATCGGTACCGGAGGGAGAAACCGACGAGGATGCGGTCGAGATCAGGCGGTGGAGAGAACCTCGGGAGTTCGGGTTCGACGCCCAGGACCACCAGGCGTTGGGGGAGACACTTGGGATCATCGACGTTGAAAGGGGAGTGCGCACGTCGGGATCTCGTTTCGGCTATCTGAAGGGTCAGGCGGTCCTGCTGGAGATGGGATTGGTCCGTTGGGTGATGGACCGTGCCGTTGCCAACGGGTTCACACCGATGCTTCCACCAGTACTCGTTCGAGAAGAGGCGCTGTTTGGCACGGGGTTCTTCCCCGACGACTCGGAACAGGTCTATGCGGTGGAAAAGGACGACCTCTACCTGGTCGGAACGGCGGAGGTGCCGCTCGCCGCCTACCACGCCGGCGAGATTCTCGACGAAAGTGACCTGCCGATTCGCTATGCCGGGTTCTCGACGTGTTTCCGGCGTGAAGCGGGGACCTACGGAAAGGACACGCGAGGCATCTTCAGAGTCCACCAGTTCGACAAACTGGAGATGTTCTCGTTCTGCCATCCTGACCTGTCATGGGAGGAGCACGAGCGGCTGCTCAGCTTCGAGGAGGAGATCTTGCAGGCCCTCGAGATTCCCTACCGGGTCGTCAACATACCGGCCGGGGACCTGGGCGCATCGGCAGCGAAGAAATATGACATCGAAGCGTGGTTCCCTTCGATGAACCGGTTCCGGGAGCTCACCTCATGCTCCAACACCACCGACTTTCAGGCTCGTCGCCTCAAGATTCGCTTTCGTTCCGATGCCGGCAACCAGCTCGTCCATACGCTCAACGGCACGGCGGTAGCGGTCGGCAGGACGATTCTGGCGATTCTGGAGAACCACCAGCAGGCAGACGGCTCGGTGACGGTGCCGTCAGCCATCCAAGCGTACGTCGGGTTCGAATCCATAGCGCCATGACCGACGAGATCTTCGCTCGTATCGCCAGGCGATACGACGTACTCAACCGGGTGCTGTCGTTTGGACGCGAACAGGCGTGGCGACGCTCCGGCGCCCGATACCTCCCCGAAGGCCGGGTGCTCGACCTCGGCGCGGGGACAGGGGCGGCGATGCCGATCTTCGGTGTGCGGCGTGTGGTCGCGATCGACCCGGTCACCGAGATGCTGGAGCGCAATCCCGCGAAAGCCCGGGCGGTGGCGGTGGGAGAGAACCTGCCGTTCGCCGATGGCGTCTTCGACGGGGTCTTCTCGGCATACGTATTCAGGAACCTCAGTTCGATCGACGAGACGGTGGCAGAGGTGGCCAGAGTGCTGCGGCCTGGCGGAGCCCTGGTCGTTGTCGGGCTGGGAAGGCCAAGGCGGAGCGCCTTGGCGGCCGTTCACCGTGCAGGAACGTCCGTCGTGTTGCCGGTGGTCGGTGCGCTCGTCGGAGCTCGGGACGAATACGCCTACCTGCATCGGTCACTGGACAAGTTGCCGGCGCCGGAGGAGATGTTCGCCGGTGGTCCGCTCAGGCTCGAACGGGTCTGGAGGATGGGTCCGCTCGGGTTCGTGTACGGGGCAGTGCTGAAGAAGCCAACAGCTGCCAGCTGACAGCCAACAGCCAGAGTGCCGAGACATGAAACCTGTGCCTGGGCTCAGCGATCGCGTCGCAGGAGGCCGTAGTACAGGAGATCAGTCACAGCTCCATCCTTGACGACGGCGTCGCGCGTCCTGCCTTCGAATTGGTACCCGCACTTCTCCAGCACTCTTGTCGACGCGGGATTCCATCCGAAGACCGTCGCGTACAGTCGATCCACAGGGAAGGTCTCGAACAGGAAGCCGGTGAATCTCCTTAGGGCATCTGTGGCGATCCCTCTGCCCCAAACGTCCGGAGTGAGCCAGTACCCAACGTTGGCGACATGGCTCTGCTCGGCGGTCAGGAGGTGGGCGCCAACTCCTCCGCATACCGCCTTGTCGACGACAACGGCAAGGTTCAGAGCCGGATCTCCTTCTCGAACGCATCTTTCGATCCAGGCGTCGGCGTCATCGAGCGTGTAAGGGTGAGGAAACACATCGGTCATGTTCCGCGAGATACGAACGTCGTTGGCGATCGTGGCGAGGCGTTCCCGGTCGTCCTTCCGCCAGGGGCGAAGTGCCCCGAATCGTGTGTCGAGTTCCACGATCGTGAGGCTACCGGCTTCTCGATAGCGGCAAGTAGGGGCCCAAGTACCCAGTACGAAGTACCAAGTACTGGGGTAATCGTGCCCCTGCCGTCGACCGCCGGCCCCCCGGCGCGTTCCGGACCGTTGGCTCCGGTCAGGCGACCCTGCGGCACCCGGGGCGATCCGCTTAGGGCTGCTTCCTTCCGGACCTGACCCGGTTCACGGTGCCCCGCCGCGCAGGACCCAACGTTCAACGCCACGTGCCCGGTGCTGCCCGGAAGGCTGCCGGCCTCGGGCAGGGAATTCGGCCCCGCATGGAGAGGGTTTCGGGTTCAGGGCACCCCTAGCGCCCCGCCTAGCACGATCGAGGCGGATGGTAGCGGGAGATCAGGGGATGGAACCGGGCACGTCAAGTACCGACCCCCCTACCCCAGCGGCTCCGCCACTGCGGTACTTTCCCCCCAAGGTCGGCCTTCGGCCTCCTGGGGGGACCAAGCGGAGGGAGAGGGATTCGAACCCTCGAGGGCGTGGTAACACCCTACGGCATTTCGAGTGCCGCGCACTAGGCCAGACTATGCGATCCCTCCGGCAGCCGGAGATTGTACCGTGTCGGCCTATCCTCGGATCTCCTGTGAGAATGAACCCATGATCCGATCAGAAACGGGCCGTCTTCGTTCCGTCATCGTGCACCGTCCCGGTCTCGAACTGGAGCGCCTGACTCCTTCCAACAAGGATGAGCTGCTCTTCGACGAGTTGATCTGGGTTGAGAAGGCGCAGGAGGAGCACGACGCCTTCGCAGCGACCCTCGCCGAAGCCGGGGTTGAAGTCCTTTACCTTTCCCGTCTCCTGGAGGCCGTCCTGGAGGATTCCAACGTCGCGGAAGCGTTCATCACCGATCAGGTTGGTGACGATCTGTGCGGGCGCAGACTCGCCGGAAAGGTTCGTGGGTACCTCGGCGATCTGGACACACCGGCACTCGTCGAGCATCTGATCGGCGGCGTCAGCTTCGGGGACGTCGGCGAGACCGGCGGACTCGTCGCAGCGCTCCACGGTCCGGAGGACTTCGTACTCGCGCCGCTCCCCAACGCGGTGTTCATGAGGGACTCGTCCGTCTGGGTCGGAGATGGGGTGATTCTCAGTCCCATGAACCGGCTGGTTCGACAGAGAGAGACCGCTCTCCTGCAACTGATCTACCGGCATCATCCCCGATTCTCCGGTGCCCCTGTCTGGTTTGGCGACCGGGCAGGGGACCACTATCCGGCCACGGTCGAGGGCGGCGACGTCCTCGTGGTGGGCGAGGGAGGGCTGGCGGTCGGCATCTCCGAGCGAACCTCACCTTCTGGAGCTGGTGCCATGATCGCCAGGCTCTTCGAGGAAGAGGTCGTCGATCGTGTACTCGCTGTCGAGTTGCCTCAGGGTCGGGCGACGATGCACCTCGACACGGTGGTCACCATGGTGGAAGGCGACGCGGTCGTCATCTACCCGCGGATTCAGGCCAGGGTGCGCTGCTTCCGGGTGACGCCCGGGCCGCACCGGCACCCGGTCGTCGAGGAGACCTCGGGACTCGCCGACGCGCTCGCCTGGGCCGCCGGTGTCGATGAGATGCGGGTGATCGAGCCACCGCTCGGAGAGGCCGAGGCGGATCGGGAGCAATGGAACGATGCCAACAACACCTTCGCGATCGGCCCCGGTGAGGTGGTGGCCTACGAGCGCAATGTCGTCACCAACGGCATTCTGGAGGCGGCAGGAGTGACCGTGCACCGCATCCCCTCCTACGAGCTACCCCGGGGGCGGGGAGGGCCGAGGTGCATGACCTGTCCGGTAGACAGGGATCCGTTGTGAGGAAGCTGCTGATTGGTGTGGCTGCCGCGCTCATCCTGGCGGGCTGTACGAACTCGCAAGTCGCCACGACGGTCACCTCGACGACGACCACGGTCGCGTCGACGAGTACATCAACCTCGACGAGTACATCGACCTCGACGAGCACTACCGCCCCACCGGCGGAGCATGTCACCGTCTACTACCTCCTCGACGACGTCGGCGAGGTCAATCGGCCCGGACCGACGCTCGTACCGGTCGATCGCCTCGACGAGGATGGGGGCCTCGCCGGGTCTCTCTCAGAGCTGCTCAGGCTTCCCGGCGCGGACGAGCAAAACGCCGTGCCGGCGATGAGTTCGGCGATTCCCGTGGGCACCGAACTGCTCGGCGTCTCGGTCTCGGATGGTGTTGTCACGGTCGATCTCTCATCCGAGTTCGAAGGCGGGGGCGGTTCGTTCTCGGTGCTGGCAAGGCTCGCCCAGGTGGTGTACACGGCCACCCGCTTCGACGATGTCGACGCGGTCCTCTTCGAGATCGGAGGAGAGCCGGTGACCCTCTTCTCGAGTGAAGGCCTCGAGTTGGAGGGGCCGCAGACCCGGGATGACTACCAGGACTTCATCCCCATGATCTTTCTGGATGAGCCGACCTACGGCGGGACGTTGGGTAATCCGGCACACCTGGTCGGAGAGGCGGCGGTCTTCGAGGCGGTGTTCCAGGCGGCCATCACCAACGGCGAGGGCTTGATCATCGCCCAGCCGCCCTATCTGATGACCACCAACGGGGTGGGATGGGGAACGTTCGATGAGATGATCGCCTACGACGTCGACGTTGCCCAGTGGGGGAGTCTGATCGTGTGGGAGGACTCTGCCCGGGACGGCTCACAGATCAACGTGCGCGAGTACCCGGTCTGGCTGACGCCGCAGGTGCCCTAGGAGTCTTCGGTCGGGATCGACGACTCGGGTAGATGAGCAACGATGCGCGTGATGTTGCCCGACCTCGAGAAGATCTCTGCCGAAACCGAGCGGTCGAGGCGAGATCCCTGCACCGTTTCGGTGGTGCCGTCGGCTCGAGTCAGTTCGAGCTTCGGTTCCCCCTGGCCCAACTGAATCACCACGGGCACCTGGCAGAGTGTGATGCCGAGGGAGCGAGCCGGGAGGGAGATCACCCGTTCCTGCATCGACACGTCGAGGTAGACCCATGGTTGCCGGCGGGCGACGAGTTCGTCTTTCCGCAGGAGGACAGGGTCGATGACGACGCTGCCATCCTCGACGCGGAGACCCGTCTCCAACGGGCGGGTCAGCAGCTCCTCTTTCACCAGTCCCGTCATCCCGGGCTGCTGGGCCCCGGCATGGCGCGGCGTGTGCGAGTAGGGATCGATCGGGATGGCCCCGAATTCACTGGCCGTCTTGTTGAATCCCAATCCCTGGCGAATGCGCCGGTAGGACGAGACGAGGCGGTCCATGGTCTGTGTCGTCGCTTCTGTGCGGGCGTCGAGGATCGACCGTTGCACCGCGACGAGGAGCTTGGCGACCATGTGCCAGTAGATCGAACCGATCCCCTCGTAGCCGTACATCGACGAGGACCGCCCCGTGTACGCATGGTGTTGGAAGACCTGCTCGTAGGTCTGCTCAACGTCGGCCGAGTGGTCGAGCACGAGGTCATGCCATGAACGGTCCAGGCTCCGGAGGCGTTCTTCGAGGTCTGCTCTGGTCGCCAGATCGGGGTTGAAGCGGTACTGGCCGTCTGCGCCGGAGGTGATGATCGAGGTGTCGCCGGCGTCGACCAGCCCCGCCAGCAACGGATTGGTGAGCACGGCATCTCTGGGGATCAGGTTCTTGTCGAGGAACGAAGGCACGTCCCTGACCGGATACAGCATGAAGCTGCGTTGATCGGGACGGTACAGCCCGCTGGCGAAGAGGGCGTCGAGAAGGTCGGCCCGTTCCGCCGGGGGGATCACCCCGGATTCGAGGGCGGCGACCTGACCTTCGAGCATCGCGTAGAGCGGCTCGATCGTGGCGACCTCGTCTTCGAAGTGAATCAGGTTGTAGGCATCGAACAGCCCGTCTGACCGCCGACTGGTGCGAATCGTTGCGTCGAGCACCGGCATGACGGCCTGCCACAGCGCATCGACCTCCTCAATGGGAAGTGTGCCGGTACCTGAGAATCCCGACGCATAGACCTGGGCTCTGTAGTCCGAGAAGGCAGAGCCGAGTTCGTCGATCAGATTCCTTCGTGTCCGATCGTCGGTCGCCGTGTAGGACCGGAACGCATTGGCGGTTCGACGGATCCAGTCGATGATCTCGTTGGAGACTTCCAGGGCGCTCAATCCGCCCAACAGCTTCTTCAGGTGGTCCAGATAGCGTCGTAGGTGGTGCACGGTCACCATCGACAGCCCATACCCGGCGAGTGCGTTGTTGGCATCGTTCCATTCGGGCCGCCGGGTGTTCATCCAGATCCCGCCTCCCGGAACGAAGTTGGAGAGCTTCGAGAGGGCGGGAACGAGCAGCTTCTCTGCGAGCGTCACCAGATGGGGCTCGCCATCATGGGTCCACAGCAGCTTTCCGTCACTGCCCGTTTCGGCGGTGCGCCGCTGCGCTCGATCGTGCGCTTCGGTGTCGAACAGCACCGAAGATCGGGGATCCTTGACCAGCTCGTCGTACGGAACGATGCGGTACGGCACGTCGGCGTAGGCGAACCACGACTCGGAGAGAAGTCCTCGAATCCGGCCCGGGATGTAGCGGTCCGCTGCTTCGAGAAGCCGGAGCAGGTAGACGATTTGGTGATCCCCCCAGTAGCCGATGTTGCTCCAAGGGTCATCGGGGTCTTGCACCTCCCACTCGATGCCGTCTCGCGTGATCCGGTACGGATTGAACCCATCCGGTGTGGAAGCGTTGACGAACAGCGCGATCATCCCGGGCAGGTACTCGGGGAACGACGCGGCCAGAGCCTCCCAGTTCTGGAAGATGTCCCGCCAGTTGCCTTCGAAGTGCAGAATCGGTGCGCCGCGATCGTCCTGGACTCGAATCTCGAAGGTGTTCCATGGGCGGCTTGGGTCTCCGTGCCTGCGGGAGAAGCCGAAGGGAAGGTATTCGAGAGCGAGTCTCGAGAGGTGGGGATCTTCGGCTGCGGCGACAAGGGCATGGAGTTTGCCGAGCGGGAACCGGTCGGGGAGCGAGCGAAGCCAGTCGGTCTGTCGCCGGGCAAGGTTCCGATTGTGCGTCGAGACGAATCGTTGGAAATCGGCCCGGTCGATGGAGTATCCGTTCAGCGGGACCCCACCCCTCATGACGTTGTACGTGGTGTTCACGAGATGGTGTGCGGAGGCGACGGCGTCGCCGGTCATCTGGAGTCCGTCGGCGAGGGCGGCAATGGCCACCAGCGATTCGGTTCCCCGATCGACAGATGCCCCGACTTCGTCGATCAGGGAGGCTTGCGAGGAGATGCGCCGCTCGAGGTCGGCCACGGACGGCTGGTCGAGACCGGTGTCGGCGACCATGTGCCAGGTCACGGACTGGTCGGGCTCCAGACGCATCCTCGTGTGAAGCAGGTACGCCCCGGGTCTGCCGGTCAGCAAAGGTGCGGCTGCCACGGGTTGTCCGGCCTCGAAGCGAGCCAGGGTCTCGGGCGACATGCTGATCGAGGCGTCATCGAGCCCCACCGACCAGACGGTGTTTGCTCGCAGGACCTCGGTGGGCTCCGGGGAGTCGCTGACCGCGGCTTCGAGCGAATAGACGGCGAGCCGGGTGTCACGGACCACCTCGGAGCGCTTGTAGGCGTTTGTCAGGTTGCTCATCGAACGGTAGATGGCCGGTGACAAGCCCCAGGGCAGCAGGTTGAGAAGGCCGTCGACCAGTTCGATCTCGACGGGCCGTTCGCTCTGGTTGCTGAGCGTCGCCGAGCGGATGAAACCGAACTCCTGGCTTGTGGCCCACCGGTAGGTGAACGTCAGAGCCAGCTCCGGGTTGGTCTCCTGGAAGACGACGACGTCGCCGGTGACCGCCTTCAGCAGGCACCGGTGGGTTGCGCGGTCGGCGAAAGGACGCCACAAGCGATCTTCGCCTTCGAGGCCGGCCCTGATGGCGGTTGCCGGTCCCGTCTGTCTGGCTGCCCGGTGCAGTCGATCGTCGGTTTCGTAGGGAAACAGGGCTTGGGACTGGTCGCGCCTGCCGCAGGTCAGAGCCCCCGTCGATGACAAATACATCCATCGGTCGCCGTCGCTGACGACGCTGATCAGGAACGGAGCCATCTCGCCGAGGTTGGGTATGCGGTAGAAGCGGCGACCGTCGATGTCGACGAGGCCTTCGGTCTCCGCTGCTCCGTCCGGCATTCGTGGGGGATGGCTTCCTGACATGCTGTTCTCGCTAACTGCGACGCCTGCCGAAGAATCTTTGCAGGAGGGCGG
>CBEVHI010000019.1:0-19172 GCA_965549635.1 uncultured bacterium
CCTCAAGCCCTCCCGTACACCGGGATGGCGGCACCGTTGATGATGCCGCTCGACTCGCACAGCATGAACTCCATGACCGCGGCGATCTGGTCCGGCGTCGGCCAGTCCATGTAGTCGGCGTAGGCGAGCGCCTTGCGTGTGGCAGGAGTGTCGATGACCGACGGCAGGATGACGTTGGCGGTCACGTTCTCTCCGCCAAGCTCCTGGGCGACCGACTTGGCAAGCGCGACCACACCGGCCTTGGCCACATTGAATGCTGCCTGACCTGCCGGGGTGTCATATGCCGCTCTGCTTCCCATCAACAAGATGCGACCCCAGTCTGCCGCCTTGAGGTAGGGCAGGGCGGCTCGCACAGCCACGAACGCCGAGCGGAGGTTGGCATCGATCATTCGGTCGAAGCGGACGTCGTCAGTGTCGACAACGTCGCGACCTCCCGCCCACTTGCCCGCCAGGCAGCACAAACCGTCGATGCTCCCGAATCGGTCGGCAGTACTGTGCATGAAGTGCTCGACCTCTTCCGTGTCGGCCGCGTCCACCCGAGACAGGAGTAGCCGATCCTCATCGAGCAGGACGGCTTCTTCGAAGACCCGTGCCTCCTCGGGCACGAGGTAGGTGGCGGCAAACCGGTAGTCCGAGGCTGCAAGTCTGCGGACGAGTGTTGTTGCCAGCGCTCCGGTTCCGCCTGTGATCACGAGGACGCGTTGTCCGCTCATCATGGCTCCCTCTTTTTTGCTATTTTGGCAGGTACAGCGCCAGATAGCCGGAGGAGAGCATGGCCGAGATCCATTTCAGCGACGTAGGCAAGATCTACCCGGGGGGTACTCGGGCTATCGAGGACGTTTCTTTTGAAGTGGGAGACGGCGAATTCGTGGTGCTGGTCGGTCCTTCCGGCTGCGGCAAATCAACGCTCCTGCGCATGGTGGCCGGTCTCGAAGAGATCACCGAAGGGGAGATTCGCATCGGCGAGAAGGTGGTCAACGACGTGCCGCCGAAGGACAGGGACATCGCGATGGTGTTCCAGAACTACGCGCTGTACCCGCACATGACCGTCTTCGACAACATGGCGTTCGGCTTGAAGCTGAGGAAGCTGCCGAAAGAGGAGATCAAGTCCAGGGTGGACGATGCTGCCAGGGTGCTGGAAATCACCGACTTTCTTTCTCGCAAGCCCAAGGCGCTCTCCGGTGGCCAGCGGCAACGCGTAGCAATGGGTCGAGCCATCGTCCGTGAGCCGAAAGCGTTCCTGATGGACGAGCCGCTCTCCAACCTCGACGCGAAGTTGCGCGTCCAGATGCGCTCGGAGCTCGGTGAGCTCCACGCCCGGCTCAAGACGACGACGCTCTACGTGACCCACGACCAGGTCGAGGCGATGACGATGGGTGATCGCGTTGCCGTCATCAGAAAAGGGACGTTGCAGCAAGTCGACACGCCCCGCAAGCTGTACGACCACCCGGTGAACATCTTCGTCGCTGGTTTCATCGGGTCCCCATCGATGAACTTCGTCTACGCCAAGCTGGAGGCCGATGGCGACTCCGTGTCCGCCGCCTTTGGTGAGGATCGGCTGCGTGTCGCCCCCGAGCTCATGGCTCAGCGCCCAGGGCTGCGTGGCTACATCGGCAAGGATCTGGTGCTCGGCATCCGCCCGGAGGTCTTCGAGAATGCTCGTGAGGGGGTACCGGAGGGTCAGTTCCTCGGAGTCACCGTGGCGCTGGTCGAGCAGCTCGGCTCCGAAGCGTTCGTGCATTTCGAGAAGCATGTACCACCGGTCGTCACCCCGGACATCCAGGAGCTGCTGGCCGACCAGGGACAGGATCCTTCTGTCCTCGGTGACATGACCAAGTTCACCGCCAGGATCGACCCCGATGCGGCTCCGAAACTCGGTGAGAAGATCAAGCTCTCGGTGGACGGCTCAAAGCTGCACTTCTTCGACAGGGACAGCGGGGCAGCGATCTATTGATCTGCTGAGCGCAGCCAGGCGCCGCGGGGGTGTGACATCGCCGCGCGAAGATCCGACGGTCGGTCCAGATCCAACGCCAGGCCGAGAGTCACCACGATCTTGGTCCTGAGCCCGGCTGCCGCCGCAAGGTGCCTTCGAAAGCTGCCGTTCCCGTAGCTGAAGTCGAACGAGGTCGTGACTCCGGCGACAACGGTCGTGCCGCCGTCGTAGGACGGTGCCAGCACGATATCGGCTGTCGCAAGCGCATCGATGACGAGGCGGAGATCGTTGGCGTGAATGAGGGGTAGGTCGGCGTGGACGACGATCCATGGCACTCCGGCGGCTGCCGCCGTGGCGACAGCGGCATGAGCCGCACCGGCCAGGCTGTGTTCCCGCTCGTCGATGCTCGGGAATCCGAGATCGGAGGCCCAGACTCGCACGCCATCGTCACCGGTCGCCACGACGGTGCGGGCTCCGCTCTGTCGAGCCGCCTCGAGGGTTCGTGCCGCGACTTGACGCCCCACGATCGAACGCGTGCGGGCGTCCATCATCGGTGCCAGGCGGCCTTTCGCCACTCCGAAGGGCTTGATGGGGATGGCGACGAGGGGGCGAAGCATGCGCAGGAATGGTACCGCCGGAATGCGTCAGGCAGAGGCCGTGTTGAAGCACGGGATGGCTATCGCAACATGGAACGGCGCCGTGCTCGCCGAGAGTGACCAGACGATCCTCGTCGAGGGAAACCACTACTTCCCACCCGCCTCGATTCGATGGGACCTCCTTCGTGACAGCTCCACACACAGCACCTGCCACTGGAAGGGCAAGGCCGGCTACTACGACGTGGTGGTCGACGGGAGCACAAACCGTGACGCCGCGTGGACGTATCCGGAACCGAAGTCTGCCGCCTCCGAAATCGCCGGCTACGTCGCCTTCTGGCGTGGGGTTCAGGTAGCTCGCTAGTCGCTATCGTGCGACCTGAGGAGGTCGTTGATGCGTTTTGGAGCATTCGTTCCGCAAGGTTGGCGGATGGACCTGGTGGGGATACCGACAGACCACCACTGGGACACGATCCGTTCGGTGGCGGAGTCGATCGAGCGTTCCGGGTACGAGTCACTGTGGGTCTATGACCACTTCCACACCGTTCCCGTGCCATCGCAGGAGGTCACCTACGAGGCGTGGACGATCATGTCCGCACTGGCGGCGGTGACCAGCAAGGTGCGGCTCGGCCAGATGTGCACGTCGAACTCGTATCGACCCCCCTCCTATCTCGCGAAGGTGGCTGCGTCGATCGACGTGATCAGCGGTGGTCGCGTCGAGATGGGGATCGGTGCCGGATGGTACGAGCATGAGTACGCCGGATATGGATACGAGTTTCCGAGGCCCGCTGTGCGGATCGGCATGCTGCGAGAAGGCGTCGAGATCATGCGCAGGATGTGGACCGAGGACGAGGTCCGCTTCGAAGGGAAGTACTACACCCTCGACGGCGCCATCTGTCGTCCCAAGCCCGTCCAGAAGCCCCACATTCCGATCTGGGTTGCGGGTGGGGGAGAGAAGCTCACGCTGAACGTTGCCGCTCGCTACGCCTCCTACACCAACTTCGGTCCCACCTACGACGAGTTCGTCCACAAGTCGGAGATCCTTCGCGACCATTGCGCCCATGCCGGCACCGACTTCGATGCCATCGTTCGGTCCAGCAACTTCAACGTCGTGTGTGGCGAGACAGAGAGCGAGGTCGAGGATCGCATCGGTTGGATCCGGGAGCACTACCGGCCGTATGTTGCACCAGATCGTCTCGACGGTATGGAGGCGATGTACCGGCAGATGGCCGGCACGCCCGAGCAGTTGATCGCCAAGCTGCAACCGTGGGCCGATGCTGGTCTGCGCTATGCGATCGCCTACTTCGCGGAGGCGGCATACGACCTCTCGGGTCTGGAGCTGTTCTCCCGAGAGGTCATCCCTGCACTGGCTTGAAGGAGGGACGGGACTCTCAGCCGAGCATGTCTTGGAGCGCCTGGGCGTAGGCGGGCGAGTCCGACTCATGCTTGAGGTACACCCAGGCGTCGACACCGTATCCATCGATGCGGTCGGCCCACGTTCGTAGCTCAGCCGCGGAGTACTCGGACTTGCGGAGTCGCAAGTAGGTGAACGGCGCGGTGATCGATTCGATGGCGGGATCGTCATCCGTTTCGGCGATGACGAGTGCTGCTCCCGCGTTCCCCAGCAGTGCGTACACCGCAGGGTCCATCCAGGACTGATGGCGGAACTCGAACGCGGGGGAGAGCTCGGCAGGCAAGGCGTCCAGGAAGGCCTCGAGACGTCCGTCATCTCTGGGGAGATGTGGGGGGAGCTGGAAGAGGACGGGGCCCAGGTTCTCACCCAGCCTGGCGGTCGAATCCAGGAAATGGGGGAGCGTGCCCTCTGGATCGGCCAAACGTGCGTGGTGGGTGATTCTCTGGTGCGCCTTGACGGCGAAACGGAAGCCGTTCCCAACGGTTGCCGTCCACTTGTCGGCGGTCGTCTCGGCCATCGTCCTGCGAAACGTGTAGTTGATCTCCACCGTCGAGAGTGTCGCTGCGTAGTGCGCGAGCCATCGTGCGCGCGGGACACCCGCATAGAACGTGTCTTTCCACTGTGGGAACGACCATCCGGAGACACCGACGCGGATCATGATCTGACAAGATAGGGCGCCCGGTCACCTACCTCGACGATCGGTGGCGCACCGGCAGGTACCCTGGACCGCATGAGCAGGCTTACGAAGATCGTTGTCACGCTGGGGCCCGCCGTCGACGATGCTCACGCAATCGAGAGCCTTGTCGCTGCGGGGATGGATGTGGCCAGGCTGAACTTCTCACATGGTGACCACGCCACCCATGCTCGGATGGCGGCATTCGTGCGGGAAGCCGCATCCCGACAGCGCAGGGAAGTGGCGATCCTTCAGGACATCCAGGGACCCAAGATCCGGGTCGGCTCGTTTCCTGACGGGGCTCTCCGGTTGCGAGGTGGGGATCAGGTCGTCCTTGTTGCCGGGACAGGAATGGGGGGTCCTGAGCGGATCGAGATTGGATACGAACGACTCATCGACGACGTTCAAGCCGGCTCGGAAGTCGTACTCGCCGACGGTCTCGTACGTCTCGTCGTGAAGGGTCGGTCGCAGAACGGGCTGGTGGCCGAGGTGACCGAAGGCGGCCGGGTGGGGGATCATCGCGGGGCGGCGTTCCCGGGATCGGAGCTGCAGGTCTCTGCGGTGACCAACAAGGATGAGGTTGATCTGGCCTTCGGTCGTGAGCTTGGGGTCGACTACGTTGCCGCATCTTTCGTCCGCACCGCTGAGGATGTCGAGCGAGTTCATGAGCTCTCTGGTGTTCCTGTGATCGCCAAGATCGAGCGGGCAGCGGCGATCGCCAACCTCGACGCCATCCTTGCGAAAGCCGAAGGGGTGATGGTTGCGCGGGGGGATCTCGGGGTCGAACTGCCACTCGAACGGGTCCCCGCTGCGCAGCAGGACATCCTTCGGCGCACGAACGCTGCGGGAAAGATCTCGGTCACCGCAACCGAGATGCTCGAGTCGATGACCCATAGCACCCGTCCGACTCGGGCAGAGGTGACCGATGTTGCGACTGCGGTCATGGAGGGCACGGACGCGGTGATGCTGTCTGGGGAGACGGCCGTCGGAGAGTACCCGATCGAGACGGTCACGATGATGCACAGAATCCTGGTCGAGGCAGATCACACAGGATCGGACGGCGCCAAGGTCGGATTCCTTGCCGGACAGTCCGGGTTCGCTTCGGCGACGACACGAGCCGCAGTGGAGGCGGCCACGGACCTTGGACTCGAGACCATCGTCGCATTCACGGAGTCGGGGAACACTGCTCGGCTGCTGTCCAAGTACCGTCCCGACGCATCGATCATTGCCTTCAGCCCGGAAGAGCGAACCCGCCGGCGCATGGCCATGTATCGGGGTGTGACTCCCATCGCATTCGATCGGCTCAACTCGACCGACGCGATGATCGACCTGGCGGACGCGTACCTCCTCGACCACGAAGTGTGTCGGATCGGGGAAGGTGTCGTCATCGTCGCAGGCACACCCCCCAACCGCCGCGCATCGACCAACCTGATGAAGCTGCACACGATCGGGGAGTGAGGCGCTCTTCTCCGCCGCGCTGGTGGTGTGTCGCTCAATTGGTGCCCGCGGCAATCATTCGAGTACCACTAGCCTCTGCGGCGAAGGAGGCAGCGTGGGACAGAAGATCGAAGTGTCAACGGTCGTGCACGGGGAGACAGCCATCTTCGACACGAATCGAACGTTCACCGGCCAGGACGGGCGGGGGTTTACACCTCCGGGTGAGGGGACCGGCTTTGGCGCCGCCCTCGCGCGACGTCTCTTTGAAACCGACCCTGCCATTCGCCACGTCTACGTTCAGTTCAACGTCGTTTCGGTCCTTCGCAGTGGCGGTTGGGATGAGGGCGGCGTCGGTCGAATCGAAGAGCAGATTCGCGACTTCTTCGTGGTCTACCAGCAGTAGCCACGGACCGGCGCGCTCCCACAGGCTCCAGCTGACGGCGAGCAGCTGACAGCTAACAGCTAACAGCTAACAGCTGACAGCTAACAGCCAACAGCCAGTGACCAGTGCTTGCACACCACGGAGCCCCGTTCAAACCTCTTACTGGCAACTGGAAACGGGGGGGTCCCCAACAGTGTCAGGGTGCAGCCGTTGTGGTGGTCGTCGTCGATGTCGCAGTGGTGGTGGTCGTCGGACAGGGGACCGGTTCTTCGCCCTCTTCTGGCGGGATCATGCAGGAGTGCACCTGGACCTCGCGAGGCTGGGGTCGGTACCGGACCCTCCACTCCTGAGTCTCGACCCGACCGTCCGGGTACTCGATGTTCCGCGTCACGATCACCGTCCAGCCGACCCTTCCCTTGACGTCGACGATCTCTTCACCCGGCAACAGCTCGTCGTTGGCGATGTATTCGGTTTCCGGTTCGGTCTGGTCGAAACGCCCCGACACGCTCGAGGTGACCTTGCGAGAAGACCCGTCTCCTTCCGAGATGACTTCGGTGTGTAGCCGCCCGTTCTGCTGGTCGCCGACAACGGTCCTGCCGCCGTTGTCCCCGTAGAAGCTCACGGTGAGCGAGGTGTCGGTGTGGGAGGTCTTGATGAGCACGGCAGCCGCCGAGTCGTTCCGGAAGACCAGGTTGGGTGCCGGCCACGAGATCGTGGCCTCGTGACCCTCCGGGTAGCGGCTGAAGTAGTAGCTGTGCGGAGAGTGGGTGATGTCCTCGTAGCCGCCCCAATACATGGCGTTGTAGAAGGTCGTTGCGAACTGGCTCACACCACCGCCGATCGTGTCGACCATCTTTCCCTGCACGATCGTGTGATCGGGGAGGAAACCCCGCGCGGTGTCGCGTTCGCCGACATACTCGTTGATCGAGAACTCCTCTCCGGGGAGGACGATGACACCATCGATGATGTCGGCCAGCAGTTGGATGTTCGTGACCCGGTTCTGGCAACAGCGGTGGTAGGTCGTGAACTGGGACACGAGGTGCTTGATGTGGAGAGCTTCTGCATCCTCGGTGGTGAAGTCGGGCTCGGCTGCATCCTCGAACGGGAGACGACCTTCACGCTCCGGGAGGCGTGAAGCCACCGCCAGCGCGCCGGCCGTGAGGTCCGGATCGACGATCTGTCCGGGGCGGCTTGGCACGATGGTGATCTGGCTGTCTTCGCCGACCTCGAAAGCTGCGTCTCGGGGTGGAACGCCGAGGTCGGCACTCAGCGGTTCGAGGATCGTGCGGATGACCTCGGGATCGAAGCTCAACTGGATGTGCATCGGGGAGTTGTGGACGAGCTGGCTTCGCAGTGCCGACGCCAGGTCCTGCGGGCTGAACGTCACCGACATCTCTGGGTCTTGGCGGGACAGCACGACGGGCCCGCCAATCATCTGCCGGGCCTCCTCGACTGCGGCGTCGATGTCGGCGTCGGTGAGCTCGGGGTCCAAGGGTGCTGTCTCGATCGTCGCGATCGGTCGATCCGGGTCGAGGAGGGACGTGAGAATCACTTGCGTTGCCGAGGGTCGGTCGATGCCGATACCCGGGTGGGGGTAGCGGGCTACGGCTTGCAGGTCTCTGACCTCGACAGCGCCTTCGAATGGCGGATTCGAAATCGCAGACTCGTCCCACAAGTCGAAGACTGCCGAGAGGGCGTCCTCGTTCACGGAGCCATCGACCGGGATCGTTTCGATCGAGAAGATGTGGTTGAGCCACCAGCGGAACTGCTCCACGACCGATCCTTGGCGTCCGACACCGAGGGCTGCCAGCGCGGCACGCTGCTCGTCGACATCGAATCCGACGGTCGCGGGATCCAGATCGACGATCGCCCCGGCCACTTGGAAGCTTGCTGCGGTTGCGCTCAGATCGTCTTCGAGAGCGACGAGGGCGAGTTCGGCACCTGCCTCATCGAGTCCGGACAGGTCGACGCTCGCAGCATGGACGTTGTGGAGCACTTCGCCGATGTGCAGGGCGCGATCGACCGCGAACACGCCGGAAACCGTGAGGAAGAGACCGGCGAGCACGCCGAGCACAATGATGAGGATGCGAGACGTTCGTGACACGATCAGCCTTGGAACAGGGGTGAAGTGTAGTGGTGTCCATCTCTAGTCGATACCATGCCGGGCGTGATCGTGTTTCCTCAGATCGTTCCAGGTGACGACGTGCGCGTGTCTGCTTCGACCTTTGTGGCCTTTCGCGAGTGTGCCGACTTCGCAAAGTCGAGACTGGAGGGGGTTTGGGGGCCAGAGAGCATCCCCGCTTTCAGAGGGGGGCTCGCGCACCGCGTGTTTGCGCGTCACTTGAAGTCGGGACCCATCGCCGGCGACGAACTCGAACGAGTGTGTCGTGAAGAGATTGGGGCTTCGAACCTGAACTACAAGATGGGTGCTCTCTCGATGCGCCCGTCTGATCTTGGCCGGATCATCAGCGAGGTCGGTGCCCTCTACGATCGCTTTCGCCGCTTCCCCTCCGATGGCTTCGAGGGCGCCGAGGTCAGTCTCGAGACCGAGCCGGTCGAGGGTGTCAGTCTCGTCGGTTCGGTAGATGCGGTGTTCTCCGACGATTCGGGGACCCGCCTGGTGGATTGGAAGACGGGTGACCTCGGCGACGTGAGCGAGCAACTGCACTTCTATGCGATGCTGTGGACGTTCGATCGGGACGAACCACCTTCGAAGGTGGAGGCGGTCTCCGTCAAGACCGGCGAGCGACTCATCGAGCATCCGACGTCGGAGACGCTGACTCGTACGGTTCAGCAGGTTGCCGAGATGATCAATGCGCTTCGTCGGGCGTGGAGCGAGCAGCGCGGCATAGAGCGGCGAGGGGGTCCCTGGTGCCGGTACTGCGGGCTCCTGGACGCCTGCGCGGAAGGTCGGGCTGCTTCGGAGCTGCTCTAGGACCGCGAGTTCGGTTCAGTCGTCATCGTGCTCGGTCTGTTCCTCGATGCTGTCTTCGATAGCGCCGTCATGGCACTCTGCTTTGAACCTGGACGTGTGATCCGAGCTCTCGAACTTGACGTCGACCTTGTTGTCTTCGACTGCGGTTCGCTCGACCGTGAAGCCTGGGGACGGCGCGGCCGACTTGAAGGTGATGTGATTCGCCGAACACGCGACCGTCACCCATCCTCCGATCAGGGTGAAACGCCCTTCGGTGTGCTGCACGGGCTGAGTCGTCGTGGTTGTGGATGCGGGGACTGTTGTGCTGGTCGAGGTGGTCGTTTCCGGATCTGTGGACGTTGGAGGCCCCGTGGTCGACGGTAGCTCCGTCGACGTGCGCTCGGGCACCTGTGGGTCGATGTTCTCGGGGGCCGAGACAAGGGGAGCGGTGGACGGTGTGCCGGCCGAAGCAAGGATGGTGGAGACTGTCCGGGAAGGCCGATCGGTGACCTGGTCCCGGACGAGCCCCACCGCCTGGGAGGCGAGCACGACCGCCAGGAGCGTCGCCACCAACCAGGCGGCGACCAATCCGAGACGCCGTGTGCTCATGGGCGCAGTATCGCTGCCGGCACGACCGGGGAGCGGTAACAGCAGGTTAAGGCTGAGATAAGTCGGCCGCGTTGCCGAAGCTTCGGTCCATGATCGTTCTAGGGTGTCGTCGTGGCCGCGCTGTTGATCATCGAAGACGACGTACGCATCCGTCAGTCACTGTCAGAGCGTCTCGCCGAGCGCGGCCACGATGTGCAGACAGTGGGTGCCGGCATGGCCGGGCTCGAGGTCGTCGTGGCCGGGAGCCCCGAAGTAGTGATCCTCGACCTCGGACTTCCCGATGTCGATGGTGAGGAGCTCCTGAAGATGATCAGGGCCGTGGCAACCGTGCCGGTCATCGTCGCGACGGCCAGGGACGAAGAGCAGTCTGTGGTTCGCCTCCTGGACGCCGGAGCCGACGACTACGTGGTCAAGCCATTCTCGGCTGCCCACCTCGATGCGCGAGTTCGCGCGGTACTTCGACGCAGCGGGGGGGAGAGCGAAACCTCCGTCGTATCGGTTGGTGACCTGCACATCGACCTTGCCTCCAGGGAAGCCCGGCTCGGCGACGAGTCACTGTCGCTGACACGCAAGGAGTTCGACTTGCTTGCCTACCTCGCCCAGCGACCGGGAACGGTGGTGGGCCGGCGGGAGCTCCTGGCCGAGATCTGGCGTCAGCCGTACGGGGGGGCCGACAAGACCGTCGACGTGCACCTCTCTTGGCTGCGCAAGAAGCTTGGCGAGAGCGCCGCCGAGCCTCGCTACCTCCACACGGTTCGAGGTGTGGGTGTGAAGCTGGTTGTCCCGTGAGGAAGAGACTCGCTGCGGTCTCGGCTGCGGTGACGGCAATGGTGGTCTTCGCCTTCCTCATTCCTCTTGCCGGCATGGTCAAGACCCTCGCAAGGGACAGGGTTCTCGTCGCGGCGGAGCGAGACGCGCAAACGCTGTCGCAGGCACTCGGCGTCGTTGTTGCCGAAGGCGGATCCGCGGAAGTCGCACCGCTGATCGGGTCAGGGAAGCTCGCCGGAGGCGGAGTGCTGTCGGTCGTCCTACCCGACAGAACCATCGTGGGGACGTCGTTCCCCCTGGATGCCAGCTATGAGAGAGCCGCGGCCGGTGAGGCGTATCGCCAACCGACCGAAGAAGGGGAGGTCATCTGGGTTCCTGTGCTGCTCGAGGGAGAGTCACAGGCGGCAGTCGTCCGGGTGTTCGTCGCCTCCGATCTGTTGACGCGCAACGTCGCGGCCTCATGGGTCGTTCTGGGGTCACTCGGCGTAGCTCTGATCGCCCTCTCGGCACTCGTCGCTGATCGGCTGGCTCGTTCGATGGTGCGACCGGTCGAAGCGCTCTCGGCGGCAGCACACCGCCTGGGTGTCGGCGATCTCGATGTCAGGGTGGAACCTGATGGCCCCGCGGAGATCGTCGAGGTCGGCAAAGCCTTCAACCGACTTGCCGACAGGGTGGGCGAGCTTCTGGAAGAGGAGCGAAGAACGGCGGCCGATCTGTCCCATCGCCTCAGAACCCCGTTGACCGCGCTCCGCCTCGAGATAGAAGCGGTTCCCAATCGATCCGACCGCCTGGTTGACGACCTCGACGAGCTGGAGCGGACCGTTGACCATGTGATCCGGCAGGCCCGTCGACCGCTTCGCGAGGGGGTCGGCGTGTCGACCGATCTCGGTCTTGTGGTTCGGGAGCGGGCCGAGTTCTGGGGTCCGCTCGCCCGGGAGCAAGGACGGGAGTGGTCGGCCGAAATCGGCGAAGGCGCACACGTCATCGCACTCACCGAAGAAGATGCCGCCGCAGTTGTCGACGCGGTCCTGGGCAACGTCCTTGCCCACACGCCCGAGGGCACACGGTTTCGTTTGGAGGTCTTCACTCGTACAGACGGCAGGGTGCTTCTCGTCGTCGATGACGAAGGACCAGGGTTTCCGGGCGGGGATCCAACCAGGAGGGGAGAGTCGGGGAGCGGATCGACGGGTCTGGGCCTGGACATTGTGCGCAAAGCTGCCGAAGCTACCGGAGGTGGGCTTCAGATCGGGGAGAGCCCGGCAGGCGGAGCCCGGATCGAGGCCGCCTTCGGGGGCAACCCTCATCGGGGGTGACATCCGGCAACGTTGTCCGTGTGGGACAATCCGGCGATGGGAAGGCAGATCTCCTCGGTGAGTCGTTTGCGAGCCGCTCTCGATGCGCTCGCCGATCAGGTTGCGGCAGTGAGTTTCGGGCTGCCGTCGACAGCCCAACCCGATCGCCGTACGCTGAGGGACGAGCTCGAGTGGACAATCCGGCAGTACCTGATTCCTCGTCTTGCCGATCTCGACAGGGACATCGTCGTCGTCGTGGCAGGCTCGACCGGCAGTGGGAAGTCGACATTGCTCAACTCGCTTGCACAACGAAAGGTGAGTGACACCGGTGTCGTGCGCCCGACGACGACGGCGCCGGTTGTTTGGTGTCACGAAGACAACGCTGAGCGATATCAGGACTCGTTCCTGACGGGATATGGCGAAGACGCGGGAGATGTCCGCAGCCTCGACATCGTGACCGACACGTCCAGTCTTCTGCGGGGCGTCACACTGATTGATGCTCCCGACTTCGACAGCGTCGTCTCGCAGCATCGGGAGATCGCGGCGGAGCTACTCGCCGTCGCCGATCTGTGCATCTTCGTAACCAGCGCCCAGCGATACGCCGATGCCGTGCCGTGGGAGTTCCTCGAGCAGGCCGCGCGTCGCAGGTTGCCACTCCTGTTTGTTGTGAATCGGCTCCCCGGCGATGGGAGAGCAGAGATTGTCGACGACTATGTCGGCCTGCTTCGCTCCCGTGACATTCCCATTGGGGAGCCTCAGATCGTGGAAATCGAAGAACAGCAGACGGTCCCGGCCTATCAGGGCCTTCCCCCGCGAGCGGTCAACGGTGTGCGGGAGCGACTCGTTCGACTGTCGGATCCCTCGATCAGGAGGGCCGCCATCATCGGTACCACGAAGGGCACGGTCGATGATGTCATCAGACGCTCCGACGACCTCGTCGCCGCCATCGTCGAGGAGAACGCAGAAGGGGCGGCGTTGATCGAGATCGCGAATGGTGCCTATGCCGGCCAGCTCGAGGAGATCGCGGCAGCCCTTCGCACGGGCTCGCTGATCCGCTCCGAGGTTGGGGAGCGCTGGCAGCGGTTCCTCGGCACGGGGTCTCTCGTGAGGGCACTCAACGAGGCCGCCGCGCGTGCCCGAAGGTGGGCGGGAACCGTGCTCGGCGGGAAACAGCCGAACGTGGTCGACGAGGATGCCCGGCGCGAGTTCGAGACCCTGGTGGCAAGAAGACTGGACCTCGCTGCCTCACGCTCCGCGGCAGCATGGGAACTCGACACAGCAGGTCGGTCGCTGCTGGCCGATGGAACTTTGTGGAAGCGCTCTCCTGACACACTCGATCGTATCGATGAGGCAATTCAGGACTGGACGGTGGGCCTCATTGCGATGGTCGCCGAGCAAGGAGAGGGCAAACGGAGGAAGGCGCAATTGAGCTCCGCGGGAGTCAATGCAGTAGCGGTCGTCGCGCTTCTCGCCCTGTTCTCCCACACCGGCGGTCTGACCGGAGGTGAGCTCGGTATTGCTGCAGGCGCGGCCGCAGCCCAACAGAAGCTACTCGAGCAGGCGTTCGGGGCGACCACGCTTCGTTGGCTGGTGGAGACTGCCCGGTTGAGCCTCGTGGACCACGTGAAGGCGCTCTTCGATGCCGACCGGGCTCGGTTCACCGATCGCGTGGAACCTCTCCTGTCGGGATCAGATCTGGGTCTTCGCCACGCAACCGCGACCGCTCGTCAGGCTGCGGAGGGTTTCTATGGCGGGTGACGTCGGCAAGTCTCTCGATCTGCTCGATGCGATTGTCGCCAAGGCCCAGGCACTCGGAGCGGACAGACAACTCGATTCCTACGCCCGGATCGCCAGACAGACGAGGTCGCGCATGGGGTTCCTCGGGGAAACCGTCGTGGTCGCACTCGCCGGTGGGACCGGTGTCGGCAAGTCGAGTCTTCTCAACGCGATTGCGGGTGAGCCTGTGGCACCTGCCGGCCGCATTCGGCCGACGACTGATCATCCGCTCGTCTGGATGCCGGCAGAACCGGAGCCCGGCCTCGTCAGGCTGATCGACGAACTCGGGATCGACGAGCAGATCGGTCACGACCATCAACTGAACCTGGCCATTCTCGATCTTCCCGACTTCGACTCGATCAGTCTCGCCCACAGGGAGACGTTCGAACGGCTGATCCCCCGGGTCGACGCAGTGATTTGGGTGCTCGATCCCGAGAAGTACGCCGATCGGTCGTTGCATGACGGCTACCTCCGTCCGCTCGCCGGATACCAGAGCCAGTTCGTATTCGTGCTCAACCAGATCGATCGACTCACCGGCGAGGAGCTGGAGTCTGTACGAGGGGACCTCAAGGTCCGCCTCGTCGAAGACGGAGTCGAGGATCCGGCGATCCTCGAGACCTCCGCCGATCCGGCGAGTGGCCGGCCAATTGGGGTCGAGCCGTTGGTCTCTTTCTTGGACGTGACCCTCGACGCGAAGCGGACGGCGGTTTCCAAACTGGTCGAGGATCTTCGCAGGGCCGGTCGCGGGATCGCCGACGTCTCCGGGGTCGAGCCAGGGGAGGGACTCGACTTCGATCAGCGGTGGGATGAAGCCCGCGGTGCTGCCATCTCCAGTCTGGGAAGACTTCTCGCCGGCAGGCAGGTCCTAGAGGCCGCGGAAGAAGCCGGGAGACGCCAGGCCGCTCGAATAGGGTCCGGTCCCGTTGGCATGATCGTCTCCAGGCTGCGAACGAGCTTGCTCGGTCGGGCGCTTGGAGCACGGGATGAGGAACAGATGATCGAGGATGCCGCCCGGAACTGGCAGGGGAGGTCCGGGTTGGAGGATGCGACCGACTCTGTCACCTCAGTGATCAATGATCTCTCGTTTCGAGCCGGCGGCGGTTTTGGAGCCGAGTTGCGGAAGCGGCTCGGAGAGGTCGAATCTGAGTTGGCCGGTACCGCCGAGGCCACGCTGGCAGCGCCGAGAGTACGTCCCGTCCCTCGCCGGCTCGGCTGGTGGCGGTACGCGGCGGTATGCCAGTGGGTGATCACCCTTGCTGTCCTCGGCGCGGTGCTCTGGGGATGGGCCAAGCCCGAGACGCTCCAACGAGGCTCGTGGCCCTGGCCCCTGGTCGTCGCCGGCACAGCCGTCCTCCTGGGCCTCGCGCTTGCCCATCTCGTGCGCCGGTCTGGGCAGAGGGAAGGGAGGAGGACCGGGGCCGGCTATCGCGCAGACCTCGAAAGAATCATCGCCGATCGTATCGATCGGCGGATCGGGAGGCCACTTCGAGCGTTGATCCGCGACCGAGCCGAGCTCGGTGGGCTCCTATCGGAATTGGCGGTCGAACTGGCCAGGATCGAAGCGGCTGATCGAGGAAGCTGATCCAGCGACACTAGCCTCTTGGCCCATGGATGTCCTCGCGAGTGTGCAAGACCAGTTGATTCGGAGCGCCGTGGTCATTGTCGGTGCCGTCGTCGTGTGGCTGGTGATCGCCAGGACCGCCGCAAGGTACGTTGCCCGGATCGGCCGCGACGAAGGATTCGAGGCCGCAGAACGTCACCAGCGCGCAGAAACGCTTTGGGTTGGCATTCGCAGAGTGATTCTGGCGATCGTCATCCTGGTCGTCGTCCTGACAGTGATGAACATTTGGGCCATTCCGATTGGCACGTTTGTTGCCGTCGGCTCGGCGGTCGGAGTGGCCGTCGGTTTTGGAGCCCAGAGTCTGGTCAAGGACGTCATCGCCGGGTTCTTCATCTTGTTGGAGAACCAGTTCAGTCTCGGTGATGTCGTCCATGTCGCCTCCGTCTCCGGTACCGTCGAGCAGATGCGCCTGCGAGTGACGGTGTTGCGCGACCTCGAAGGCAATGTCCACTTCGTTCCGAACGGAGAGATCACCGTCGCATCGAACTACACCCACGAGTTCGCGAGGGTCGTCATCGACGTCGGGATCTCGTATGGGCAAGACGCCGACCACGCTCTCGACGTCCTCGAAGGCGAGCTTGCCGCAATGTTCGCCGACGGGCGGATGCTGGAAGAGCCTCAGGTCCTCGGTGTTCAGGAGCTTGGCGACTCCGCCGTGGTGCTTCGAGGTCTCATGGTCGTTGCTCCCCAGGACCGCTGGTCGATGCGTCGGGAGGCGCTCCGCAGGATCAAGGTCCGCTTCGATGCGGAGGGGATCGAGATCCCGTTTCCCCAGCTTTCGGTCCACGTCGACCGTGCGGAGCCGGCCGACTGAGAGCTACAGTTGGCCGCTCTCGGAGGACGGCACGTGACCGAATGGCGGGACTGGGCAGCATGGCGACGTGTGACCGCGGTGTCACTCGACACGATGTCCAGCGCCGCGTCCGTGGGTGCGGAGGCCGCCCGCTCCCTCGCTCAGCTTGCTCGAAGCGTCGCGACCTTCGCGCCGGAGTCCTATCCGGAGGCAATCGAGGATGCTCTCGAGGTTCTGGTTGATCGACAGGCGGTTCGAGCCCCTGTCCTTGCTCTGTGCAACGAGGTGTATCTGGCGCTCGATGACGGTGCAGAAGGGATCGTCCGGGTTGCGGACGAGTTTGCGGATCGGCTCGCCTCATCGACGGCGAAGATCGGCACCGTTGGCGCGGATCTGGTTCGTGAGGGAATGACCGTCCTGGTGCATGGCGCGTCGAGCTCCGTGCGATCCGTGCTCGACACGGCCCGTGAACGATCGACGTTCCAGGTCTGTTGCACGGAGGCGATGCCGGGTGGCGAAGGTAGGGAGATGGCGGCTGAACTGATCGTTGCCGGATTCGACGTGGAGGTCGTCGGGGACGACTCCGCCGTCGAGCTGCTTCCGGGTGTGGACATCGTGGTCTCTGGAGCCGACGCCATCGGTCCCGGTCTGGCCGTCTCCAAGTCTGGGATCCGCAGGCTGGCGCTGGCGGCGGACGTTGCCGGCGTTGCCATCTATCTCACCGCAGGGCGAGACAAGGTGCTTCCCGCGGAACTGTTTCGCATCACCGCCCGACTGGGTGGTCGCCAGGCGCTCTCAGAGACCGTCAACCTGGGCTACTTCGCTGCGATCGTGTCGGACGATGGGCTTCTGACGGAGGACGACATTGCTCTCTTCGCCTCCGAGAGGACGGTCGCGGGCGAACTCGTCAGGCGCTAGGCGTGTGTCGCTCAATCAGTGTCAGGGGGGTCTCCGAGGGCCGGAGAGACCCGGCAATCATTTGGGCGACGGACCACTAGCTAGTTGCCGGGTGCCGTCGGTGCCAGGACGCGCAAACCCTGCGGCCTGGCCGAGAAGCGTGCCGTCTCGACGCTGCCGAGCAACTCTCCGTCGGCCTGGAGCCGCGAAGGCGGGTCTGCATGCACCTCGAGGTGGGCGACGCCTTCCCAGACGTGCACACCGGGGATACTGACGAGACCCCTACCGGCAAGCGTCGCGGCGAGAATCGCCGGGATCCTCGGGAGAGTCAACCGCTCGATCAGCAGGGCGGTGAAGCCGTCGCGATGCTGGCGAGAGATTCGCAGAGGGATCCTGCCGAAGTAGGTGTACGGGTCGTGGACCTGCACCAGCACTGCTGCCGCGTGGGTGGTTCGTGTTCCATCCTCGACGATCAGGTTCGGTCTCCGCCGGTTGCTCGACGAGAGCACGACCCCGACAGCCGTTCTCGCGTAGTGGAGCCCGCCGAACCAGTACTTGCGGTAGGGCTCCATGTTGGAGAGTCGCACGACCTCCGCGTCGAAGCCGATGCCCGTTGCGAATGTGGCGTACTGCACGGTCTCGATCGCGTCTTCCCGAAGGGAGATCTCTACCAGGGGGGCAGTGATCGCCGGAGGTGCCGATGCCAGGTAGGTTGCCGCCTTCCCTGGGCGAGCAGGAACACTCAGGATTCTTGCGAGGACGTTGGTCGTGCCCGCAGGGATGATGCCGAGGGTTGCCCCGGTTCCGGTGATGCCGTTCACGACGTGGTGGACGACGCCATCGCCGCCCATGGCGACAACGATCTCGGTGCCGGCTTCAGCAGCCTCACGGGCGATGGTCTGCACTTCGGCGCCGCTCCTTGGCCACACCGTGGTGACGTTGTATGTCTGGGAAAGTCTCGACACAACGGTCCGATGGAGACCTCCGGTGAAGCGGGAGGCTGCAGGGTTGGCGATGATCAGGAGAGAACGCACAGGGCCAGCGTACCGGTCTTCCAGGGTCCGGATGCTTCTTCTCAAGAGCGGCCGCAGACCTTCCGATGCATCCGGGTATGGAGATACCACGCCACGCCGCCACCTATGAGGCGGGTGGGGAAGGCGCAATCCTCGGAGCGGCGGCAGGCGAGCTTCTCGTATCGGGAACTCGCGGCGCCTACGGTTTCGGGATTCAACAGGCGGTTCTGACTGCCTACCACCTGATGCGCGGGCAACCTGCGGAGCACGAAGCGTTTGCTGCAGACCTGCTCGAGTTCGCGTATCCGGCCGACGGACGACCCAGCGTGTACCGGTCGCCGGATGCTTGGTTCAGCGCTTTTCTCCAGGAGGCACGTTGGGGTCCGATGACCCCGATGCCGTTTCGCAACCTTGGGGCGGGGATTCGTGCTGTCCCTGTGGGAGTGTGGTTTCGGAAGGCCCCGGAAGCGCTGATTGCCGCCGCCACCGAGAGCGCTCGGGCGACCCACACTCGCCCTGAGTCGGCCGTCAGTTCTTCCGTTCTTGCCGGAGCTGTGGCAGCGGCCGGTTTCGGACAGATGGGTTGGGATCTGATCAACGGCGCTGCAGAGGTCGCAGAGCGATCGGAGAGGTTCATCGGGGCCTCGACGGAGATCCCAGATGCTCTGCGCCGTGTTCCCGATCTGGTCGGTGGTACGGCGAGAGAGGTGGCCGGGGAGATCTCAGCTTGGAAGTTCGAAGATCCCGAGGTTGAGGCCACCGTCCTTGCCGTTGCTCTCGCGTCTCCAGGGGTCGAGCAGGCCTCAGTCATCGTGCGCGAAGCCGCCGGGGTTCCCGCCCATGCGGAGCAGGTGGTTCCGTTGGTTGGTGCGATCGTCGGAGCGCGAAGCGGGCTTCACCGGTGGCCGTGGCCGGTGCCCAACGACCTTTGGTTCGCGGAGATCGGACGCAGGCTGGCCCGACAGACCACAATGGTTGAGGACCTTCCGGACCCCTACGCCGTCGAGGAAGTGCTGAACTACGAGCTCGCCACCGACACGCTCGTTGAGCGCTAGTG
>CBEVHI010000020.1:0-18927 GCA_965549635.1 uncultured bacterium
CTAGCTGAGCGGTACGGCGCTGATTCCCTCCAACTTGGCCAGATCATGACGCGTTCTCACATATCGGATGGCTCCGGTCTTGGAACGCATCACCACCGAGTTGGTCTCCGCTCCGTCGGCGAAGAAAGTCACCCCGTCGAGTAGTTCCCCATCGGTCACTCCGGTCGCCGCGAAGAACACGTTGTCCGAACGCACCAGGTCCTTGGTCGTCAGCACCGTCTCGAGGTCGTGACCGTTCTCGTGCGCGTAGGTCCGCTCGGACTCGTCCCTCGGCCAGAGCCGGCATTGCATCTCGCCGCCCAAACAGGTGAGCGCGCCCGCGGCGATGACCGCTTCTGGAGATCCGCCGATGCCGAGCAGGATGTCGATACCGGACTCCTGCTCTGCGGTCGCGATGGCACCGGACACGTCGCCGTCTCGAATGAGGCGGATCCTGGCACCGGCCGCGCGGACCGCGTCCACGAAACGCTGGTTCCTTGGTCGGTCGAGAATGATCGCCGTCAAGTCGTTGACGTCCTTGCCGCGCGCCCGCGCCACCTGACGGAGATTGTGGGCGACCGGGGCGTCGAGATCGATCGAGCCGGCCGCCTCGGGGCCGACGGCGATCTTGTCCATGTAGACGAGGCTGCCCGGCGCGTACATCGAGCCGGCTTCGGCCACGGTGATCACCGCGAGCGCCCCCGGCATGCCTGCCGCGGTCAGAGTTGTCCCGTCGACCGGGTCAACAGCGACGTCGACTCGCAGGCCCTGCCCCGTTCCGACCTTCTCGCCGTTGAACAGCATCGGAGCGTGGTCCTTCTCCCCCTCGCCGATGATGATCGTGCCGTCGATGGAGACCGTCGAGAGGACGGCCCGCATCCCATCGACTGCCGCCTGGTCGGCAGCTTCCTTGTCACCCCGTCCCTGCCATCGAGCTGCGGCCATGGCGGCCACCTCGGTGACCCGGACCAAATCGAGAGCAAGATTGTGGTCGGGAGCCTCGGGGATCATGCGAACACCTCGACGATCAGAGCATCTCCCTGTCCTCCACCGCCACACAGTGCCGCGCCGCCGACTCCACCACCACGCCGGCGGAGGGCGTTGATGAGCGTCACGACAATGCGGGCACCGGAGGCGCCGAGCGGGTGGCCCAGTGCGACGGCGCCACCGTTGACGTTCACCCGCTCCGGATCGAGGCCGAGCATGCGCGACGACCAGATGGCCACAGAGGCGAAGGCCTCATTGATCTCGACGAGATCAAGGTCAGAGGCTTCCATGCCTGCCTTCTTCAAGGCGATAGCGAGTGCCTCGGCAGGCCGTTCCTGCAGCGTGGCATCCCTTCCTCCGATCTGGCCGTAGGAGACCACCTCGGCGAGGACGGGCAGCCCCTCTGCTTCGGCTGCACCACGGTCTGCGACCACCACGGCGGCAGCACCGTCGGAGATCTGCGACGCATTCCCAGCTGTCGTTGTGCCGTCTCCGGAGAAGGCCGGTCGAAGCTTGGCAAGGCTCTCCATGGTCGTCTGCGGGCGGATCCCCTCGTCGGTGGTGACCACGACCGGGTCGGCCTTTCGCTGCGGCACCTCGACCGGGACGATCTCATCCGCGAACGCCCCGGAGTTCGTGGCGGCCTGGGCACGCATGTGGCTGTGGAATGCCCAGCGGTCCTGCTCGTCGCGGTCGATGCCGAGCTGGGTGTTCTTGTGGTCGGCCGATTCGCCCATGATGCAGTGGTCGAAGCTGCACCAGAGGCCGTCGTGGAGCATGGCGTCGACCAACTGGACGTCGCCCATGCGACCTCCCCATCTGGCCTTCGGAGCGATGTATGGGGTGTTCGTCATCGACTCCATGCCGCCTGCCAGCACGAAGTTGGACTCACCGAGACGTATGGAACGGTCGGCCATGGCAATCGACGCCATACCCGAGAGGCACACCTTGTTGATGGTCACCGCGGGAACGGTCATTGGGACCCCAGCCTCCACGGCTGCCTGCCGGGCGGTGATCTGTCCCTCTCCGGCCTGCAGCACCTGACCGAAGATGACCTCCTCGACGCGTTCGGGTGCGAGTCCCGACCGTTGGAGAGCACCGCGCATCGCCACGGCGCCGAGTTGCACGGCTCGCATCGGCTTCAGCACCCCGTCGAACCTGCCTTGCGGCGTTCTGGCGATTCCTGTGATCACAGCACCCACGGCCACTCCTTTGTGCGACATCAGCATCGTACCCTGGCGGCGGTAGGCTGCTCATCGTGAAAGCCTTCAACCTCGACCACGTCGCCATCGCTGTGGAAGATCTCGACGCCGTGCTTGCAGAATTCGAAGATCTCTTCGGTATCGAGCCGCTCACGCGAGAGGTGGTGTCCGATCAAGGGGTCGAAGAGGCCATGTTGCCGCTCGGTGGCTCCTATCTGCAGCTGCTGGCGCCACTCTCCCCGTCGAGTCCCGTCGGGAGATTCCTCGAAAAACGCGGCGAAGGACTCCACCATGTCGCCATCGCGGTCTCATCGATCGACGACGCCCTGGCTCACCTGACAGCGCAGGGCGCCCGCCTGATCGACCAATCCCCGCGAACCGGCGGAGGGGGCCACCGCATCGCGTTCGTGCACCCTGCGACCATTGCCGGTACGCTGATCGAACTGGTGGAACTCGATGGAAGCTGAAATCGACATTCTCGGCGGCGCAGGACCGCTCGAAGCGGCCGCGATCGTGGCCGTCGTGCAACAGGTCCTCTTCGAAGAGGAGGTTGCCGCAGCGCTTCCGTCGGCAGCGAATCTGGAGAGCGCCTGGGTGCTCTCCGGCCGGAGGGAAGTTCCCAAGGCGGACTGACCGGCTCAATCCGCTCGCAAAGCGGCCGAAGCTACAGGTATGAGTAATCGGATCGCCGACGTCTTGCCGCGTTCACAACGCCGGTACCACCGTCTGATCACTGCAGCCGTCGTACTGGTGCTGGTGCCGGTCCTGGTGTGGCCGTCCGTCGGCTGGGCCGTGTGGATGACTCGACCCGTGAGCGAACTGTCGGTGGCAGTGTTCGACGAGACCGTCCTCGACGACACATATCGGGAACATCGCGGCCTCGGTCTGGTGCTCGAGTCTCTGAAGGTCCCGTTCTCGATCAGCGACGGCTACATCGGCGCTGCTCCAGGGGGCGCCCCGACCGGACGGTGGCCGGACGTGCGACCCGACCTGGTGATGCTCGTGGATGCCTACGGGGTCTACGAGAACGACCTCGGTGAACTCGATCCTCAGGGCCGGCACAGGGTCTCCGGCCGCCTCGAAGCCGGCGACGTTCTGCGAATCGAACGGTGGCACAACGACGGTTCGTGGGTCTACGGCGAAACACAGATCCTCGGGACCCCCACATCCCCGGAGGCGAGGAGCGGCCTGGAGGCGTTGTTCTCGATCGAGTCGACCGGATGGTCCGGCCGCTGGTTCGACGACCTGACGGCGGTTCCGGACTCTCTGCGCTCTGGCCGTTGGGACTACACGGGCAGCGGCATCGTGCTGGCCTCCGAGACCGGGATCGTCGTGCTTGCCGGTTCCGATCTGACGGGGCACCTACCCGCGGTGACCGGCCGAATCCCCGGAGGGAGTAGGTTCGACGTGCCGTTCAGCAACTGGTTCGACGTCGTGACGGCCGAAGGAACCGTCGACGCGTCGCTGGAACTGCCGGTCACCAGCGAAGGCGCAGCGAAGCTGGCGAGTCTCGGCCTGCCGGTGCGAACTCCGATGATCATCCGCGGACCGAGAAGCGTCTACATCGCCGGTGACGCCAGCGACGCCGCGGTCAGTTTCCCGCTGCGACGTGTCGCCGGTGCCGCCTCGGTGATGGCCGCGCTGCCGCAAACGGTCGAGTCGGCCTTCTTCTACCGGGTCTACCTGCCCACGGTGGCCTGGCTGATCGATGGGGTGGAGGCCGGCCGGTGAGTGCAACGTCGTTCGTGCAGAGCTATCGTGGAAGCTCGAAATGAGCCGCGCCAGCGTCCTTCTTGCCGAAGACGACAGGGTCGTCTCGATGCTCGTATCCCGAAGCCTGGAAGCTGCCGGTGCGCGTGTCACCGCCGTCTACGACGGTGTCGATGCCTATGAGATGGGGAAGTCGGGTGAGTTCGACATCGCGCTTCTCGATCAGGTCATGCCGGGACTGCTGGGCGCCGAGGTGCTGCAGAGATGGACGTCGGAGGGCCTGGCACTACCAACGATCATGATCTCGGGGCTCACCGACGAAGAGGACGTCGTGTCCTGTCTCGACCTGGGTGCGGTCGACTTCATCCGCAAACCGTTCAACGTCCGTGAGGTGATCGCCAGGGTGCGAGTGCAGCTTCGGGCGGTAGGGAGCAGGCTCGGGGACTGACGGCTGCCCAGCGAAGTGTTCAACTCGGACTCCTTTTGTACCGACATCATTGAGTGAATGGACATTCAACGATGAGTGCACAACTCGTGCCGGTACTGCTGGTCGCGGTCGCGGTCTCCGCGGTGATTGCAGGGTGGCTGCTCGTTGCCAAGGTGATTGGCTACGGCAAACGCCGCTTCGACCAGTTTCGACGCGCCTCGTACATCGGGGCGCTCAGCGAGATAGCGACACGGTCAGGGTATCCCCTGGACACGCTCCGCTCTTGGGCGACCGATCGGGTGTTCCTGGAGACCCTGCTCGACTTCCTGCGGACCGTTCAGGGTGGCGAGCGCGCCAATCTGCTCCGGATCGCCAGGGACCTCGGTCTGGTCGAACGGTTCGTTCGCGACCTGCGGACCTCCCGGCGCAGGGAACGGAGAGTCGTCGCCGCGGGAGCGCTTGCCGAGCTTGGTGATCCGAACACGGCCGACGCCCTGCTCGAAGCGCTGGGCGACCCCGTATCCGAGGTCCGGCTCCAGGCTGCCGACGGTCTTGCACGTTTGAGGGAACCGCGGGCGGTGTCCCGGCTGGTCGGACTGCTGGATGCAGAAACCGACTGGAACGCCAGCAGGATCGGCGACGCCCTCGTTCGTTTCGGTGCCGGTGCCGTTCCGGATCTGTCCCGGCACATCATTCTGTCCGATCCGGCCATCGAACATCCCGGTAGTCGGTTGCCTCTCGTGGCGCGTTTGCTGGGAGTGATCGGAGACGTCGCCGCCGAGCCGGCACTGCTGAGTGCCCTCGACAGCGCCGACCTGGAGTTGAGGATCCGAGCGGCAGCCGCGCTGGCGACGGCAGGTTCGCCGGCCAGCGTGCCTGCGCTGATTCGGGCGACCAGCGACCCGGCATGGGAGGTGCGGTCCCAGGCAGTCAGGGCACTCGGGGAGAGCGTCGATCCTCGAGCCGTCGCGCCGCTCGCTGCGGCACTGCGGGACCCCCAGTGGTGGGTGCGCCGCAATGCCGCCGAGGCACTCGCGGGGATTCCGGGAGGCGCGGAGGCGCTGCTCGACGCCCTCGACGGCAGCGACGAGTTCGCCGGGGACGCGGCCAGAGAACAGCTGATGCTTGCCGGCCTGCTCCCCGAGGAGGCGCCGGACGGGGCCACAGAGAGGGTACGGGAGGCCGGATGACGTTCATCGAGATCTTCAACTACGCGGTGATCGTCTTCTTCATCGTCATGGAGGTGCAGCTCGTCGTCCTCGCCGTGATCTCCTACCGGTCGCTGCGCGCCGATCGTTTTGCCTCGCAGTTCGGGCGACTGCACGACATGATCGGCTCGGACACGACCCCACCGGTATCGATCATCATCCCCGCGTACAACGAGGCAGCCGGCATTGCCGAGTCGGTGCGATCGATGGCGATGCTCAAGTACGCCAAGAAGGAGATCGTCGTCGTCAACGACGGCAGCACCGATGACACCCTGCAACGTCTCATTGACGAGTTCCGGATGGAACCGATCGACACCCCCTACCGACCAAGCCTGGAAACGAAGCCGATTCGGAGGATCTATCGCTCCCGACTGCCACTTCCCATCGTTCTGGTGGACAAGGAGAACGGGGGAAAGGGTGACGCCATCAATGCCGGTATCAACGTCTCGCGCTACCCGTATGTGATGGCCACGGACGCCGACATGGTCCTCGATGACGAGTGCCTCCTGCGAGCGGCCCGCCACTTCGTCGAGGACAGGGCCCGAACGGTTGCCGTCGGTGGGAATGTCCGTCCGCTCAACGGCTGTGAGGTGCGCAGGGGAAAGGTGACGAACGTGTCGTTGCCCAGGCGGCCGATCGAGATGGTCCAGGTCGTCGAATACATCCGCTCATTCCTCGCGGCCCGGCCGGCCTGGTCATGGCTGGGGTCGCTGCTGATCGTGTCTGGGGCGTTCGGAGTCTTCAACAAAAAGGCGGTCATCGAGGTGGGCGGCTTCCGCCAGGGCCACCTGGGTGAGGACATGGAGCTGACGATGCGGTTGCATCGTCACTTCCGTAGGAAGAAACAGCCCTACCGGATCGTCTACGCACCCGATGCCGTCGCCTGGACAGAAGTGCCGGCGACCAAGTCGGTGCTCCGCAAGCAGCGGATTCGCTGGCATCGCGGGTTGATGCAGATCGTGTGGGAGTACCGGGGGATGCTGATGAACCCCCGCTACGGCATCGTGGGCCTCTTCGCCTGGCCGCTCTTCGTCATGTTCGAGTTCATCGCCCCGATCGTCGAAGCGATCGGTTGGGTGGTGGTTCCGATCTCCCTCGGCCTCGGCGTGCTCAACTTCGAGATCGCCCTCCCGTTGATCCTGATTGCGGTCACGATCGGTGCCGCCAACTCGCTCGTCGGTCTGATCCTCGATGAGCGGTTCGGCTACTACTCGGGGCTTGGGGAAGCCTGGAAGCTGCTCGTGTACTCGCTGGGGGAGCAGTTGGGGATGCGACAGCGCACCGTTTGGTGGCGGGTTCGGGCGATGTTCTGGAATCCTCGCCACAAGGAGTGGGGTGACATGTCACGTGCCGGCGTGGGCAATCTGTCCAGCGGGACGAGCTGAGAGCAGCCCCTACTCAGGACGTCTTCGAGATCGCCTTCCTCGTTCCGAGCAGCCGTGACGTTCCCATGTAGACGGCGGCAACGACTGCCGCGGCGGCGGCGAGACCGCCGATGGAGGCGCCAACGCTCGGCACGGCCGCTCCGATGATGAGCGTGACGACCCCCCAGGCGGCAAGTCCGGCTGCCACTCCTCCGAGAATGCTGCGCCACGTGGTGGAGAGGACGGCGGCGAGATCCTCGGTGCCGGTGCGCACGTACCAGACCGCGGCGAGAGCGATCGAGTAGATCCCGATCGACAGTGTGCTGGCCAGCGCCAGCCCCTTCACGCCGGCGAGGTCGAACAGCCACAGGTAGAGAGGTATGGCGACAGCCGTCGCTGCGGTGCCGACCCCGACGGGAACCCACATGCGGCGCTGGGCGTAGAACGCCCTGGCATAGATCTGGTGTGCCGCCCAGAACGGGATGCTCAGCGAGTAGATGGCGAGGAGGCCGGTCGTGATCGCCGTGTCTGACGCCTCGAAGAGTCCCCGCTGATAGGCGATTCTGACGGTCGGCAGCGCCGCCGCTACCACTGCCGCGGTGGCCGCACAGCCGAAGAAGATGCCGTAGCGCAGAGCCCGCGTGACCGTCTGGCGGTACTCGCGGACTCTCCCCTCCGAGAACAGATTCGCCATGTAGGGGTAGCTGGCAACCGCTGCGGCCTGGGCGATCATCCCCACGGGCAGCATGTTGAGCCGTCGGGCGTAGGCGAGCAGACCCGTAGAGCCAGCCTCCGCCAGTTGCCCGAACAGCTTCAGGAACTGTTCGTCGAGGACGGCTACCGACTGGCCGAGCATGAGCGGCAGGGCCATCAGGAGGTACTCCTTGAGGGCGGGATGGTTCCAGGGGACCTGGCGTTCCCACCGCAAGCCGAGCCGGTGAGCGCCGTACCACTGCAAGCCGAAGTTGCCGATCGCAGCACCGGCGAGTGCGCCCCAGATGAAGCCCGCCGCCGACGTGTCCCCCGCCCGCCAGGCGAGGAGACCGCCGGCGATGATCGCCAGGTTGTAGATGAGTGGCGCCAGGATCGGGATGACGAAACGTTTGTGCGTGTACTGCACCGCCATGAACAGCGACCCGAGGACGAAGAAGATCTGCGCAGGGAACACGATCCGCATCAGGCGTGCGAGTTCGTCCAGTTCTGCCGGCCCGAACTTGGGGAACACCGCGGCGACGAGTGGGCGGGCTGCGATCATGGCGATGACGGTGAGTGCCGTCATCACGATGGCGACCGGCCGGAAGACCGCGGTGAACGCTCGCCAGCCTTCCCGTTCGTTCCCTTCGGCCAGGTGACGGGAGAGGATGGGGATGAAGGTGATGCTGAGGAACCCGCCTGCCATCAGGTAGAAGAGGATGTCCGGGATCGTGAAAGCGTCCTGGAAGAGGTCCGCTGCCCTGGTTGATCCGAGGATCGCGGCGAGTGTCATGGTCCGCAGGAAGCCGAGAATCCGCGAGAGCAGAATCCCCGCCGAGACGATGAGTGCGGCCTTTCCGAGACGGGTGCCGGTCACGGGGTGTCCCTGGCCGCGCGCAGCTCTTCGAGCAGGATCGACGGCACTCTCAAGTCGCCGTGTCCGGTGCCGACTTCGACACCAGGTCGGTACGACCCGTGGTAGTCGGATCCTCCGGACGGGATCAGGCCGTGGCTGCGGGCTACGGACGCCAGCTCGAGACGCTCATCCGGTGGGTACTCGGCGTAGTACGCCTCCAGGCCGACAAGTCCGACCGACCGGAGCCATCGGAACGTGGCAGCGAACTCGTCGGCGGCGTTGTGACCGAGTGTGTGGGCATGGGCAAGTATCGGTACGGCCCCCGAGGCGTGTGCCAGGGCGATGGCTTGCTCAGGGCTCAGCCGGGTCCGGGGCACGTAGGCCGGTCTTCCATTGGCGAGCAGCTCGTGGAACGCGGCGTTGCTGTCTACGACGATTCCTTTGCGAACCAGTACGGCCGCGAAGTGAGGACGTCCCATGACGCCTCTCCCCGCCTCTGCAGCCACTTCTTCGTAGGTGATGTCGATGCCGAGGCCTCGGAGACGCTCCACGATGGCCAGGTTGCGGGCCTGGCGTCCCCGCTGGAGGCTGGCCAGTTGGTCCTGGAGGGGGCCGGGAACGGGTTCCAGGAACAGCACGACCATGTGCATGGTCCCCGGCTTCCATTCGCAGGAGATCTCGACGCCCGGCACGAGCTCCACGCCGCTGTGCTCGGCGGCGGTCTTTGCTTCGGGTATGCCGGCGAGGGTGTCGTGATCGGTGAGCGCAACGGCGGTGAGCCCGGAGCGCGCGGCGGCATCGACGACGGCGGCCGGCGAGTCACTTCCGTCGGAGTAGAAGCTGTGGGTGTGCAGGTCGACGGCCATCGAGGGGAGCGTACCCGCCGATGCTGTCGGCGCCACGTCTCAGCCGGAGATGTCGATCGTCACCGATTCGATGTAGACGGTCTGCTGCGGGTCGCTGATCTCCCCCGATGCGGACGGGCCGACAGGGACCGCGGCGATGGCATCCAGCGTCGCATCGCCATCGATGACCGTGCCGAACGCCGAGAACGTGGGGGGCAGTCCGCTGTCGCTCAACACGATGAAGAACTGGCTGCCGGTGGAGTCGGCTCCGGCGTTGGCCATGGCGACCACTCCCCGGTCATAGGAGAAGCCGTCAACCGGGAACTCGTCGGGGACGGTGTAGCCGGGCCCTCCGGTGCCGACGGCGGTCGGGTCGCCGCCCTGAATGACGAATCCGGGGGCGATCCGGTGGAACACGGTTCCGTCGAAGTAGCCCTGACGTGCCAGGAATACGAACGAGTTGACGGTCTGTGGTGCAGCGGCAGGGTCGAGGCGCAGGATCAGGTCCCCGCAAGAGGTCGAGATCGTCGCCGTCACCGTGGAAGCGGGGTCGATCTGCTCGTCCTGGGCGGCGTCGAACTGCATCACCGCGGCGGGCGGTGGCGCCGACGCTCCGCAGGCCGTCTCCTGGCTTCGGAAGGCCTCGTAGGTGGCTCCGAGATCCGAAGCTGCCGCGGTGGACCCGGTGGTGGTGCTGGAGTCCGCCGTCGTCGAGGTTGCCGTCGTGGTGGTTGTGGTTGCCGGTGAGTTCGCGATCAGGTTCGAAATCGTCACGATGGCCGCGACGATGACGGCAATCCAGATGGCCTGCTTCAGACGGCGCCGCAGGAGCGCAATGCGCTGCTGTCTGCGGACTCGCTTCTGTTTCTCTTCCCGGTTGTGTCGCTGGCGTTCACGCTTGTCGGTCGGCATGACGCGGGATGCTAGTGGTAGAGAGAAGCGCTGATTCCACGGGTACACTCCCGGAGCGAAATGGGCCTCTACGTACAGAAGTTCGGCGGCACCTCGGTAGCGGATGCCGAGCGCATCCAACGTGTTGCCGCGCGAGTGGCAGCAACCAAGAAGGCCGGCAATCAGGTGCTCGTCGTCGTCTCGGCGATGGGGAAGTCCACCGACGAACTGATCGACCTTGCAAGCCAGCTCCACCCCGATCCGCCGGGACGGGAGATGGACATGCTGCTGACCGCCGGGGAGCGAATCGCCATGTCGCTGCTGGCGATGGCGATCGACGCGGAAGGGATCGAGGCGGTGAGCTTCACCGGCTCGCAGGCCGGCATCCTCACCGACTCCAAGCACGGCGGGGCGAAGATCCGAGAGATACGGGACTTCCGGGTCACCGAGAACCTCGAGGCCGGCAGGGTCGTGATCGTCGCCGGCTTTCAGGGCGTTGATCCCGAATCGAAAGACGTTACGACGCTCGGCAGGGGAGGATCTGACACGACCGCAGTCGCCCTAGCTGCCGCCAATCACGCCGACGTCTGCGAGATCTACACGGACGTAGACGGGGTGTTCACGGCAGACCCGCGAATTGTGCCGAACGCCCGCAAACTGGACGAGGTCACGTTCGAGGAGATGCTCGAACTGGCATCGACAGGAGCCAGGGTCCTGATGGCCAGATCGGTGGAGGTTGCGCAGCGGTTCGGCGTGCCGTTGCATGTTCGCTCGTCGTTTCACGACGGGGAAGGTTCCTGGGTGAAGGAGACGACAATGGAGGAAGCGATCGTCCGTGGGGTCTCTCACGACACATCGGAGGCCAAGGTAACCATCGTCGGTGTTCCGGACCGTCCTGGCGTGGCAGCGTCCGTGTTCGGTCCGCTTGCCGCGTCGGGGATCAATGTCGACATGATCGTTCAGAACGTCTCCCACGACGGAACGACGGACATCTCCTTCACGATCCCTGAGTCGGGAGTGTCGGCAGGGGAGGAAACGGCCCGGCAGGTGGCAGAGAAAGTAGGTGCCGACACGGTCCACGTGGACACGGACATCGGCCGCGTGTCGGTCGTCGGTGTCGGTATGCGATCGAATCCGGGGATCGCCGCGCGGATGTTCGAGGTGCTCGCCCGCGAAGGTATCAACATCGAAATGATCTCGACCTCGAGCATCCGGATCTCGTGTGTGATCAGGGAGGAACACGTCGAAGACGCGGTCCGCGCTCTCCACCTGGCGTTCATCGAGGAGGGAACCTGATGGCTAGCACGGCCGTCGTAGGCGCCACGGGCGCAGTCGGCAGGGCGATGATCTCGATCCTGTCCGAGCGGGAGTTCCCGGTGTCCGAGCTGAGACTGATGGCCAGTGAGCGGTCGGCAGGCACCACGGTGGCGACAAAGTGGGGCGACGTCGTCGTCGAGGATCTGGCTACCGCCGACCCTTCTGGGATCGACGTGGCGTTGTTCTCCGCGGGCGGGGCCCGGTCACGACAGTTCGCTCCGTTGTTCGCGGACTCCGGAGCGGTCGTCGTCGACAACTCTTCCGCGTTCAGGATGGATCCGTCCGTTCCCCTCGTCGTGGTGGGTGTCAACGACGCGGCTGCCAAGGACCACAAAGGCATCATCGCCAATCCGAACTGCACGACGATGGGGCTGATGATGGTGGTTGCTCCGCTGCATCGCGCCGCAGGAGTCGAGTCGATGGTGGTCAGCTCCTATCAGGCGGTGTCGGGCTCTGGGCAGCACGGCATTGCCGAACTGACCCGGCAACTCGGTGAGCTCGGGGAAGACCTTCCTGCACTCTCGAGCGGTGACTGGCGCGATCCGGGCGGCGACCTGTATGTGAGGCCGATCGGGTTCAACGCGCTGCCATTCGCCGGCAGCATGGCCGACGAGGGCTACACCGACGAGGAGTGGAAGCTGGTCAACGAGAGTCGCAAGATCCTCGACCTGCCTGGCCTCAGGGTCGAACCAACGTGTGTTCGTGTGCCGGTGATGGTGGGACATGGCATCACCGCGACCCTGCGCTTCTCACGCCCGCTGGGTGTCGAGGAAGCTTCGAAGCTGTTGGAAGAGGCTCCGGACGTGGAGCTGTGGACCGATCGGGTCCCGACGCCGCTGGACTCGGCGGGAAGGGACGAGACACTGGTGGGCAGACTCCGGGCGACGGTTGGCACTCAGGGAGGACTGAACCTGTGGTGCGTGTCTGACAACCTGCGCAAGGGAGCTGCCCTCAACACGGTCCAGATCGCCGAGTTGCTGGTCTAGCGGGGTCCTAAACCAGACCGGGACAGGATCCGGTCTCCCACGGTGGTTCATGCAGCACCATATCGCGCAGTTCATTACCCCAGCAGCGGCTCAGTTCTAGCTGCGGAAAAGGCTGCGGGGCGTGGCGTGGTTGGGGTGGCAGGATGATCCGGGGTGCCGGTGTCGGGGCAGGAGGAGATGTCGGGGCCGGGGACATGTCACCGCCGGCGCCGGCACAGAAGACGACCGACACGTAGATGGCTCCGTCGCTGGTCGTTGCCATCCCGGTTCCCATCGATGTCCACTGCCTCGAGGTGATGATGTCCCAGTGCGCCGGGCTGTTGCGGAAGGCGGTGAAGATCGAGTCGAGATTCGGACCGACACCGACGACCTCGCCGGCCGACGAGCAGGCACCGAGCAGCGGGTTGAGGTTGGTGTGGAACTGCTTCCCGGCTTTGGCCTGGGCGGCGGCAGACTGGTTGGCGATCGCATCCGCTGCGGAGAAGATGGGCAGATCGGGGGACCGTACCGAGTTGACTTTGGAGGCGAGAGCGTCGGCGATGACCGGTTGGGCGAGGCCGATGACCAGAATTGCAGCCAGGAGTAGGGAGAGAGATGTCCTGACCGCACGCATGAGGCGGGAGGATAGGTCGCTGGACCTATGCGATGCCAGCTCACACTCCGTGGTGGGTTTGTCACGGAATCGCCGGGTCGGATGAGCGAGGAGAGTCATGAGTGACTGGAATACCAACATCATCGATGAGTTCAGGACAAACGACGGTGTCGTGGGGGGCGTCTTCGCGGGCAAGCCTCTGTTGCTGCTGCACCACCTTGGCGCCAGATCGGGCATCGAGCGGATCAACCCGCTGATGTACCAGGAGATCGAGGGCGGCTATGCGGTGTTCGCTTCGAAGAACGGCGCCGATACCAACCCTGACTGGTACTACAACGTTGTGGCCCATCCGGACACGAAGGTGGAGGTCGGGACAGAGACGGTTGCTGTCAGTGCCAGGGTCGCGTCCGGCGAGGAACGCACGAGGATCTGGGAGCGGCAGAAGCGGGAGTGGCCCCAGTTCGCCGGCTACGAGGCCAAGACGGCACGTGCGGTGATCCCGGTGGTGGTGCTGGAGCGAGTCGAGGTCTGAGTCGCGACACGTCGTCGAGCCTCGGTCCCATCTAGGAGACACTGCAAGTTAGGGTCGGGTTGGTGACATTCGAGAACGAGGGCATCCTGCGGATGCTGGGATCCCTTGAATTGGAGATCGATGGCGCGCCCGTCGATCCGGGGGGACCCAAGCAGAGGGCGCTGCTGTCCTACCTGGTGCTGCACGAGGGTGAACCGGTCAGTCTCGCGGCGCTGGCGGAAGCCGTGTGGGGAGAAGGAGCGCCGGATGGATCCATTCGATCACTCCGGACCTACGCGTCCAATCTGAGGCGACTTCTGGGCAGCGCCGCACGCATCTCTGGCGAGCAGGGTGCCTACCGCCTCGACATGGTGTCTCTCGAGACCGACGTCGAAGCTTTTCGCCGGCGTGTCCGGGAGGCGAGCGAGGTCGCCGAACCGAAGCAGCGAAGCTCGAGCCTGGAGTCGGCTCTCGATCTCTGGCGTGGTCCGTTCCTGGCCGGCGTCGATCGGCCATGGGTCCAGGAGGCATCGTCAACCTTTGACCGAGAGCACAGGCAAGCAGTTGTGGAGTGGGCTGAAGCAACGATCGCTGCAGGTCATCCCTCTCGCGTCTTCACAACGATCGAGCGTGCCATCTCCGATCATCCGTACGACGAGCAGCTGTGCGGGTTGCTCATGCGTGCGCTCTATCGAGTCGGCCGCCAGAGCGATGCACTTGCGGTCTATCGACGGCTCCGGGTTCGACTGGGTGACGACCTTGGTCTCGAACCTGGACCTGAGCTACGAAGGCTGGAGAAACAGATCCTGCTGCACGAGGCAGCTGGAGACCCGGGTGAGCCGGGTTGGTTGCTGCCCGCCCCGGCAACCGATCTCGTGGGCAGGAGTGCCGAGATCGAGGATCTCCTCGCCCGGATCGAACAGGTTCGCCTGCTGACGCTTACCGGACCGGGCGGTGTCGGCAAGACCCGTCTGGCCCTGGAAGTTGGTCGCCGAACCCTCGAGGGCAAGCGGCCCGTGTTCCTCGCCGACTTGTCGCCGGTGTCGGAAGCGTCGGCGGTGTCTGCCATCCTGGCCGAAAGCGCCGGGGTTCTACCTCATCACAAGGCCGGTCGGCTCGAGAGCCTCGTCGAGTACCTGCGACCACGCAGCGCCCTACTCATCGTCGACAACTGTGAGCACCTCGCCTCGACCGTCGCTCGATCGCTTGCAGCGCTACTGCACGGCTGTCCTCGACTCACGATTGTGGCGACGAGCCGGTCGCCGCTGCACATCGACGGCGAGGTCGAGTGGCGGACGCCACCGCTCGCTCTTCCGGAACCGATGAATGCTTCCAGTGAGGGCCTCGCCGATGTGTCGGCGGTCGAGCTGCTCATCCGGCGAGCACCAAGTGGTTTCCGAGTGACCGATGACAACGCCGCAGACATCGTGGTGCTCTGTCACAGTCTCGACGGGCTGCCACTCGCGTTGGAGCTTGCCGCTTCGCGACTCGGAGCACTGACCCCGGCCGAGATCGTCACGGCGCTCGAGCGATCGATGAGCCTGGCCCGGCCTGGAGCACGAGACACTCCCCGGCATGCAGCCATCGATGTGGCAATCGACTGGTCGTTCCAGCTTCTCTCCGACTCTGCCCGGCAGCTTCTTGTCCGACTCGGGGTGATGGCCGGGTGGTTCCTTCGCGAAGACGCCCTTGCCGTGTGCTCTCCCGGTGTGCCGGAGGAACTGTTGGGCGACGAGCTGTCGAACCTCGTCGATCAGTCACTCGTCACGGCAGACACGTCAGGGCCGCGTACCAGGTATCGGCTGCTCGAAACGATCAAGCGGTTTGCGCGAGATCGCTTGCGAGACGAAGAGTTGCGGTTGAGGAGGCTGCATGCTGATCACTTCGCGCACGTCGCCGAGACCGAGGCGGCGCGCCTGCTCGGACCCGCAGAAGGTGAGGCGATCATCGAGTTGGCCGCGGCTCACGACAACTTCCGCGCGGTGATCGACTGGTCCATGGACACCGGAGAAACCGAACCCGCATCCCGGATTGTTGCCGTGCTGCCGGACGGTGCCTACTGGCGTTCCCGTAATGAGCTGAGCGTATGGGCGAGTTGGGTGTGGGAGCACATTACGCCCGCCGATCAGCGATGGAGAGCCGTCTGCGGCTGTGCTGCCAGAGGTGCTTGGGTCGAAGGCCGATTCGATGATGCTGTACGAATCGCATCCCTGGCATCGGATACCGGTACGGTTGTTGCCCGCTGCGGTTACCCCGACGACGTTATCGCCGATGTTGCTCTCTACCGGGGGGACGCTTCGGCGACCCACGAACACCACACCCGTGTAGCCGAGGCGGCATCCGCCGGCGAAGACCGGTCCAGGCTGATCTGGGCCACCTACTACCTGGCGGTCACCCATGCGGTGCTGGGCCGGACTGCTGAGGCGGTCGAGGCCGCTGCCCGTGCATTTGCTGCGGCGAGAGACATGGGAAACCCGACGGCGCTTGCGTTCTCCCTCTACGCCGGTGGTCTCGCGGTCAAACACCAGTCTCCAGCCGCCGCAGTCACGATGTTCGAAGAGTCGGTTCGGATGGCCGAATCCGTGTCCAATGAGTGGTTTGGGGGTGTGGCGAGAATGGAGCTTGCCTCGACCATGACCGCGCACGGAGACCTCCGGGAGGGGCTTCGCCGCTTCATCGGAGTGATCGATCACTGGCAGCGTGTGGGAGACGACACACAGCTTCGACACTCGTGGCGCTATCTCGTGCGCGCCCTCTACGAAGCCGGCTGCCACGATGGGGCCGCGATACTCACCGGAGCTCTCCTTGCTGACACCCAGTCGATCCTGACGCATCCCCATCCCCGGGTACTCCAGGGGCTTGCCGAGCAACTGGGTGAAGCCCACTACACCCAACTCACGGTCAGAGGTTCTGTCATGTCGGTGTCGGAATTGGTGCTGTCCAGTGTTGATGCCATCGAGAGAGTGCTCGCGCAACGCTGAACGTAGAGGCCCAGCCAGTCGGGCTTGACCTCGTCTTGATCTTCCTTTGAGGCTCCTCCGCCAAGGTGGTCGAGTCGCCAACCGGAAGGACGGGAATGTCTCTCTACATGGATACGCACAGAGGCCTGGAGGATCTGTCAGCCGAAGCGGTTGCAGGAGCTCACATGGCCGACCTGGCCACCCAGGGTAAATACGGGGTGCAGTACAAGGAGTACTGGTTCAACGAGACCCAAGGCACCGTCTACTGCCTTGTCGAGGCCCCCGATGCCGCGGCCGCGGTCGCGGTGCATCGCGAGGCCCACGGTCTCGTTCCCGACGAGATTGTCGAGGTGCGCCAGGGCAACTGATGAACAGCCGAACCGCGGAGTCAACAGGACTTGGCGGGGTCAGATCGAACGAGGAGGAGAGCCGTGACCTGGAATCTCAAAGGACAGTATTTCGAATCATGCAACTGCGAAGCCGCGTGCCCCTGCGTCTTCCTGAGCCCACCAACCGAGGAGGACTGCACGGTTCTGGTCGGTTGGCACATCGACTCGGGACAGTTCGAAGGAACGAACCTCGACGGACTGAACGTTGCTCTTGCCGTGCTCTCGCCTGGACACATGGCGAAGGTGCAGTGGAAAGCAGCACTGTATCTCGATGATCGTGCCACCGAAGCCCAAGCCCAGGCCCTCGGAGCAATCTTCTCCGGGCAAGCCGGTGGTCACCCCGAACGTCTTGCCGGCCACATCGGAGAGGTCCTGGGCGCCGGTCCGGCCACAATCAAGTTCGGCTCAGAGGGCAAGCAGGTGTCCATGACGATTGACGGTGTCGCAGACGTCACCATCGCCGCAGCCGGCGGGCAAGGCGGAGGCGACATCACCGTTGCCGGGCATCCGCTGGCAATCGCACCCGGCTTCCCGGCCGTGGTGTCCCGCTCCGAGCATCTCACCTACGACGACTACGGGATGCAGTGGAACCTGACAGAAAAGAATGGTTTCTACTCGCCGTTCGAGTACGCAGCATGACGACGTCGACGACCGCCGCTCTCGGCCGCGCCAGGAGTGCAGTCGTCGTTGGAGTCGCGAGTTTCGCAGCAGCCTCTTGGGTGTACCTGGCGTATGTTGCGGACCAGATGGGAGACATGTCATCGGTGCTCGCCATGCCGATGACTCCGGCCTGGTCCCCGGTCCAGGTCATCCTGATGGCCTTCATGTGGGCAGTGATGATGGCAGCAATGATGCTGCCATCAGCACTGCCGATGGTGCTCGCCTACGACCGTCTCGACCGGGGATCGCCCGGATCGCGCACCGGTTCGACCGCCCTATTCGTTGCCGGGTACATCGTCGTGTGGGTGGCGTTCGCTGTGGCGGCTACGGGTCTCCAATGGCTACTCCACAGCCGGGCGCTGGTCAGCGGCATGGGTGTCGCTACGCAGGGTTGGTTTGCGGGCGGACTGCTGATCGGCGCAGGGGTCGTTCAGTTCTCACCGGCGAAGCTGCGCAGTCTCGGAGCCTGTCGAACCCCGATGGGATTCCTGATGACCTCATGGAGGGAGGGCAGGTCCGGAGCCGTCGAGATGGGATTGCACCACGGAAGGCTCTGTCTCGGATGCTGCTGGTCTGTGATGCTGCTGCTGTTCGTACTCGGCGTCATGAACCTTGCCTGGGTTGCAGTCCTCACTGTCTTCGTGCTCGCAGAGAAGGTGTTCCCTCGCGGCGAGCTGGTCTCGAGGGCCGGCGGCATCGTCGTGGCGGCCTGGGGCTTGGTTGTGGTGTTTGGCGGCTGACGAAGGCATCGGAGCAGCCGACTTGTCGTCTGCCGGGGGAAGCCTGCCAGACTCCCCGGGATGGAGATTCCCGCACTTGCGGAAGCAAGGACCGTCGTCCTCGTCGAGGGGGAGAGCGATCGCGGGGCGGTTGAGGTGCTGGCCCGGCGAATGGGTCGCTATCTGGATGACGAGGGCGTCGCGGTGGTGGCGATGAACGGCGTCACCAACGCTGGAACGTTCGTGCAGCGGTTCGGGCCTGCTGGTCTTGGACTGTCGCTGGCCGGCCTCTGTGACATTGCCGAGGTGGGCTTCTTCGAGCGGGCGCTGGAACAAGCCGGCCTTCTGTCTGCTCCCAACGATCTCGAGTCGCTCGGGTTCTTCGTGTGCGACGCCGACCTCGAAGACGAACTGATCAGAGCGACCGGAGTCACCGCAATGCAAAGGTTCATCGACAGGCAGGGTGACCTCGGGGCGTTTCGCACCTTTCAGCATCAGCCCGCCCAGCGGGACCGATCCATCGATGAGCAACTCCACCGCTTCTTCGGTACCCGGAGCGGGCGCAAGAAGAGCTATGCCCGTGGACTTGCCGAGGGACTCGACCTGACCAGAACGCCCCGCCCCTTGAAGG
>CBEVHI010000021.1:0-18910 GCA_965549635.1 uncultured bacterium
TTGGCCTGCTGGCGGCGCTCCTCGGTGTACATCCAGTCCTTCAACTGCTCGTCACTGGCGTAACGGGACCCCTCGGGGAGGCCATCGTCGTACTTGCCGGTGAGCATGCCGCCGGCCAGCGGGCTCCACACCACCATCCCCATCCCTGCGGCATCGGTCTCCCGCAGGATCCTGCTCTCGACCCGCTCCCGGTACAGCATCGAGTACTGCGGCTGCTCGCACGCCGGCGGGTGCAGGCCGTTGCCGTAGGCGAACGCCACCGCCTCGGCGATCCTTGCCGCAGGCCACTCCGACGTCCCCCAATAGAGCACCTTGCCGGCATCGACGAGGCCACTGAACGTGGTGACGATCTCCTCCATGGGGACCGCATCGTCGTACCGGTGGGCGAAGTACAGATCCAGGTAGTCGGTGCGCAGACGGCCGAGCGTTCGGTCGATCGACTCGCTGATGTGCTTGCGGGACAGCCCCCGATCGTTGACATCCTTGGACATCGGCCAGAACACCTTCGACGACATCACCAGGGTGTGGCGCGGATACTCGGCCAGTACCTCACCCATGACCTCCTCGGCGGCACCGCGGGCGTAGATGTCGGCATTGTCGAAGAAGTTGATCCCACCCTCGTAGGCGGTCCGGGTGATCTTGGTGATCAGTTCCTTGTCCTTCACCGACCCGCCGTACGTCGTCCACGCACCCAGCGAGATCTCCGAGACCTTCAGCCCCCATTTGCCCAACTGTCGGTATCGCATGATCGGTTCCTCTCGCTCGCCTAACCTGCTGCTGTGGATCCAAACGTTATCGACATCGAACGCCAAGGGCACGTCGCGACGATCTGGCTGAACCGACCGGAGAAGCTCAACGCCCTCAGCCTGCCCATGTGGGACGCCCTCCCCGAGGCGGTCAACGATCTCGGCAGCGACATCGACACCAGGGCCATCGTTGTCGCCGGCAGAGGTCGGGCGTTCACCGCCGGAATCGACATCACCGCGCTCGCCTCCTTCACGCCCGGCACCGACGTCACGACCCGCATGGACCTCTACGGTCAGATCAAACGACTCCAGGGATCTTTCAACGCCCTCGCCGACTGCCCCGTCCCTGTGATCGCCGCCATCCATGGACCGTGCATCGGCGCCGGGGTCGATCTGATCTCTGCGGTCGACATCCGCCTTGCCGCCGCAGACGCAGTCTTCTCGGTCCGGGAAACCCGTCTCGGGATGGTCGCCGACGTCGGCACGATGCAGCGCCTCCCCAAGCTCATCGCCCCAGGGCACCTGGCCGAACTCGTCTACACCGGCAAGGACGTCGACGCCGACGAAGCCGCACGCATCGGCCTCGTGAACCGCGTCTACCCGGACAGCAAGACCCTCTTCGCAGCGGCGCACGACTTGGCGCAGTCGATCGCCGACAACTCACCGCTGACGATCCGGGGTATCAAGCAGGTGCTGCGAGCGGGCGCCAACCGGCCGGTCGAGGAAGCCCTCGACTACATGGCCCTGTGGAACGCGGCATTCCTCAACTCCAACGATTTCGCCGAGGGACTCACGGCACTGATGGAACGACGGCCACCCGAGTTCAAAGGAGAGTGAACCCATGGCCACCCCTGTAATCCCGGTCATCCTCGCGGGAGGGTCGGGCACCCGGTTGTGGCCCCTCTCCCGTTTGGCGACCCCCAAGCAGTTCACCGCATTCGTCGGACCCGAAACGCTCCTCCAGGAGACCGTCGGCAGGGCTAGCGCCATCCCGGCGGCGGGGCCGCCGGTCATCGTGACCAATGCCGCCCACACCCCACTCGTACGAGCACAGGCACCCGACGCGACACTGATCGTCGAACCGGTCGGCCGCAACACGGCTCCAGCCACCGCTCTCGCCGCGCTCTACGCCACCGCGGACGGTGCCGACCCGATCCTGCTGGTCATGCCCGCCGACCACGTCATCACCGACCGCGCCGCCTATCTCGATGCCATGGCCAAAGCGATTCCCCACGCAGAGTCCGGCAGGCTGGTCACATTTGGCATCGTCCCGACATCACCAGAGACCGGCTACGGCTACATCGAACAAGGTACCAAGAGAGGCGACACCTACCGGGTCGCGAGGTTCGTCGAGAAGCCCAACGCTGCGATCGCCGCAAACTACCTCGCGTCGGGTCGCTACCTGTGGAACAGCGGCATGTTCGTCTTCCGCGCCTCCCGCTTCCTCGAAGAGCTCGGCATCCACCGTCCCGAGATGCTCGCCGCGGTTCGTGCCGCATCGACCCACAGTGCCCGCAGCAACGGCACGATCCGCATCGACCCGGACTCGTTCTCGGCGATCAAAGGCGACTCCATCGACTACGCCGTGATGGAGCACACCGATGATGCCGTCGTCATCCCGCTCGACGCGGGATGGAGTGACATCGGGTCGTGGGCAGCCCTCTGGGACATCGCGGAACGGGACGGGGACGACAACGTCATCATCGGCGACGTGGTCGCCATCGACACGTCTGGCTCGTACGTACGCTCTGAGAGCAGATTGGTCGCGGTCGCAGGACTCGACGACGTGGTCGTCGTGGAAACCCCCGACGCCATCCTGGTCTGCTCCCGAGAGAAGGCCCAGGCCGTCCGACGGCTCGTCGAACACCTCGAAGCGGCGGACCGCTCCGAGATCGAGTGACTCAGGCGGTTACCAGCCGTCCTCGATGTTCATCAACCTGCCTGCGCAGCTCCCCGAATGCAGGATCGATCCCGTAGGCGTAGCCGTCCCAGTACCCGTCTCGCTCCGGGTCGAAACGGCGAGGTGGCGCCACCCTTCCACTCAACGCGATCTCCTTCATTCGTACTTCGAGATCTCTCGCCAGCGCAGCTGCCCTGCCGACGGGGAGAGGTTCCATGACCCGGACGCTCACCCGCTGCCCGAAGCGCAACCGGGGTGAGTAGGGATGCTCCCACACCCGGTGCGTGCCGGTGATCACCACCGGAAGCAGGGGAACCTCCAACCGATCGGCGAGTCGGAATGCCCCGGACTGGAAAGCCGCCTCGATCCCGAGGATCGATCCTTGCGGGAAGACGACCAGCGACTCGCCGGAGGCCACCACAGCGGGAGCCGTATCCAGAAGGCTCTTCCACGCGACCCGCGGTGACTCGGGACTGATCATCACTTGTTGTGTCGAGCGCAGATGGCGCCCGAGGACCTTCCACTCGACGAGCTCTTCTCGAACCACGAACCGCAGATCCAGCGGGAGCTGAAGCAATGCGACGGAGTCGACGAAACTCTCATGAAGCGGCGCGACGACAAAGGGACCGCCCGACGACAGGTTGTCGAGCCCACCGACCTCCAGACGGATGTCCAGCAGTCCGCTCGCAACCCGCGCCCAGGAGCGCTCCAGGCGATGCAGCATCCCGCGGGCGCCAACCCGCCCGGCCGCGCTCATCGCCCACGCCGGCGGCCCGAGCAGCCATGTCGCACCGAGCGCTGCCCTGGCGGCGGACCCCAAGCTGTCCGTCTCGACTCTGCCCCCTGGAAGGCGAAAACTGTTCACGGCTCGTACCAACCCCAAACGAACGGAACTTCATCCGTACCGGTCTCTTGTCTAGCCTCACAGCATGAGGGAACGCTGGGAAGAGCAGCCGCCGACGGCGCTAAGCCGGTACCTGCCGATCACCCGGCGGCTGTGGACATACCGGCGCTCGTGGCTGCGAGCGGACCTTTTCGCCGGGCTCACCCTGTGGGCCGTGCTCGTCCCAGAAGCGATGGCCTATGCCGGTATCGCCGGCGTCGAGCCGGTGATCGGCCTCTACACGATCCCGCTGCCGCTTCTCGCCTACGCGATCTTCGGGACCTCACGCATCATGGTGGTCGGTCCCGACTCCGCCGTCGCTCTGCTGTCCGCGGCCACGGTCGGCTCGCTGGCCGCCAGCGGCACCGCCGACTATCTGGCATTGACGTCCGCCCTCGCGATCCTCACGGGGGTGCTGTTCCTGCTGTTCGGACTGCTTCGCCTCGGCTGGGTGGCCGACTTCATCTCGCGGCCGGTGATGCAGGGGTTCATCGCCGGAGTCATCCTGGTGACCGTCATCGGACAAGTCCCCACCCTGATCGGACTCTCCAGAACGAGAGGCGACTTCTTCCAGCAACTGTGGAACATCCTGCGTGCCCTGGGCGACACGAACGGGGCGACGATCGCCGTCGGGCTCGGCAGCCTCGCACTGTTGTTCGCGATCAGGGAGTTCCGTCCGCGGCTCCCTGCCGCTCTCATCACCGTTGCTGCCTCTATTGCCGTGGCGTACCTCTTCAACCTGCAGAGCCACGGCGTCGCAACGGTGGGCACGGTGGCCGGCGGGCTTCCCCGGTTCGGCCTCCCCGACGTCGGCGGACTGCATGCCTACCGGACGCTGTTCTCCGGCGCGCTCATCATCGTTCTGCTCGGCTACGCGGAGACACTTGGCTCAGCGAAGGCCGCCTCCGCCAAGACCGGCGAGGACATCGATCCCAACCAGGAACTCATCGCGCTCGGACCGGCCAACATCGGTGCCGGTCTGAGCGGCGGGTTCGCCGCGGTCGGCAGCTTCTCCAAAACCTCGGTCGCTATCGCTGCGAACGCGAAGACCCAGCTCGGATACCTGGTCACCGCCGTGCTGACGATCCTGACGCTCCTGTTTCTGATGCCGGTATTCGACCACCTGCCCCATGCCGCCCTCGCCGCCGTGGTGATCGACGCCATGTTCACACTCGCCGACGTTGCGTACTTCCGCAAGCTGTGGCGTGTCAGTCAGTCCGAGTTCCTCCTGTCGTTCGTCGCCATGTTCGGTGTGCTGCTCCTCGGTGTGCTGCCGGGCATCGGAGCCGGTATCGCTCTCGACCTCCTGCTGCTGATCCGCAGCGCGAGCCGGCCGAGGGCTGTTGCCCTCGGAAAGGTGGCGGGGCACGTCTACAAGGATCTGTCCCTTCACCCTGAAGGCGAGACAGTGCCCGGCCTGCTCGTGTTCCGGTTCGAGGCACCGTTGATTTTCACCAACGCCGCCTACTTCGTCGCAGAGGTCGAACGGCTCGCGGCCGAACAGCACACCACGACCGTTCTCGTCGACGGGGAAGGCATCAACAGTCTCGACTCGACCGCCGCGGAACGCCTCCTCGAACTCCACGCAGATCTCGCCCGCAGAGGCGTCGCCCTGTGGTTCGCCAGACTGCGGCACCCGATCAAGGCGACCATGCGCGCCAGCGGCGTCTACGACGTGATCGGCCACGATCACATCTTTGGGTCGATCACCGCCGGGATCAAGGCCTTCAAGAAAGCCCAGAAAGACTCCGACTAGACACCGATCGCAGCCGCCAGGAGGCTGCGCTGCCGGTGCACCCCCCCGAACATCAGCGAGGTGGCTTTCGCCCGTTTCAGATAGAGGTGGACGTCGTGCTCCCACGTGAAGCCGGTGCCCCCGAGAATCTGGATCGTGTCGCCTGCAGCGCGCAGATAGGCGTCAGAGCACACCGACTTGGCCATCGGCGCGGCGATCCTGATCTCGGTGTCGTCGTCGGTCGTCCGTGCCGCCCAGTAGGCCGCCGACTTTCCATGCTCGATCGCGACGAGCATGTCGGCGCACATGTGCTTCACAGCCTGGAACGACCCGATGGCCCTGCCGAACTGGAAACGGCTCTTGGCGTGCTCCACCGCCGTCTCCAGGCACCACTGAGCCCCACCGATCTGCTCGACAGCCAGGGCGATGTTGGCCAGTCGCAGGACATGGTCGATGACGTCGCCGGCGTCGAGGGAGAGCGGTTCCGCCGGGACGTGATCGAACACCATCTCGGTTTGGCGGCGGGTTTGGTCGAGCGTCGGTACGACGTTCACCGCCAGTCCACGCGCATCCCGAGAGACCAGGAACAGACCGACACCCTCGGGTGTGCGTGCACCGGCGATCAGCGTGTCGGCGACATTGCCAAAGGGGACGTAGCGTTTCCTCCCGGACAGCACCCATCCGTTGTCGGTGCTCTCCGCCTCCATGGAGATGTCATCGACGGTCGCACCGTGCGGCCCCTCGAACAGGGCCATCGTCGCGACTCGGTCCCCGGCGGCGATCCCCGGAAGCAGTGCCTGCTTCTGGTCTTCGGTGCCGGCCAGCAGGATGGCATTGGCCGCCATCACCACGGTCGATAGGAACGGCCCGGGGAACAGCGCCCGTCCCATCTCCTCGACGATGATGCTCGTCTCGGCGAACCCGTACCCCACCCCCCCGTACTCCTCGGGGATCGCCAGACTGTGCCAGCCGAGATCGGCTCCGGCTTTCCACAGGTCCCGGTCGAACCCGTCGGGCGACTCCATGATCTCGCGCACCATCTTGGGAGGAACGCGGTCTTCGAGGAACGAGCGAGTCGTCTCCCGCAGCATCTGCTGCTCTTCGGTGAGCGCAAAGGTGATGTCAGCCACGGCGCACGTCCTTCCATGGAACGTCCTTGTCGATCCTCGGTTCACCCGGCAGGCCAAGGACGCGCTCCCCGAGGATGTTGCGGAGAATCTCCGACGTTCCCCCTTCGATCGAGTTGGCCCTCGTACGCAGGAATTGCTTCTGGCGGGCTCTCGGATCACCGATCGAGGTGGGCCGCACCTTCCGGTATCCGCCGGGGAACAGCGTGCCGTCCCAGCCCATCATCTCCAGTGTGAACGCGGTGGTCGCCTTGTTGAGGTCGGCCCATGCCAGCTTGCCGGTGGACCCTTCCGGACCAGGGACACCGACTTTGCGCATCTCTTCGGCCCTGATCGACGTAAGGCGCATGGCCTCTGTCTCGGCCCACAGGCGCGCCAACTCGTCGCGCATCACCGGATCGTCGAGTCCGTACTCCTTCCACGTGTCCAAGGCGACCCCGATCGCCCCGGAACCGCGAGGAACCGTCTTGCCTCCGATGGCGACCCGCTCGTTCATCAGCGTGGTCATCGCCACCCGCCAACCAGCCCCGACGTCGTCGATACGCTGATCGTCAGGGATGCGCACCTCGTCGAAGAACACCTCGTTGAACTCGGCTTCGCCGGTGATCTGGTACAGCGGACGAACATCGACACCCTCGGCCTTCATGTCGACGATGAAGTAGGTGATGCCGCGATGTTTCGGCGCTTCCGGATCGGTTCGTACCGGCAGCATCCCCCACTTGGCCACATGAGCCAGCGTCGTCCACACCTTCTGCCCGCTGACGACCCACTCGTCCCCGTCTCGATATCCCTTGGTCGCCAACCCTGCAAGGTCTGAACCTGCACCGGGTTCGCTGAAGAGCTGACACCAGATGTCCTCGGTGGTGAACATCGGACGGAGCCATCGACCCTGTTGCTCGTCGGTGCCGTGGGCCGACAGGACTCCTGCCCCCATGCCGATGCCGAGCAGATTGAGCTCACGGTTCCACACCGGGGCGCCCGCCTCCTCGAGGCGATCCTGGACGACCGACTGGTAGCGGGGCTGCACCCCGAGCCCCCCGAACCCCTCCTTGAAGTGCACCCACGCCAAACCCAGGTCGTACTGTCGTCCCCAGAACTCCTTGGGGTCTCCCTCCGGATCGAACCCGGCGAGGAGCTGTTCGATGCGCTCGTCGACGAGCGCGCCTTCGTCCTTCACGGCAACCCTCCTGATCGATCGCACGATATCAGGACCAATCGGCGCGGTCCGCCCCCTCGTCCATCTAGCCTGTTCGCAGAAGGGAGCATCACCATGAAGACAAGGATCACAGAGCTCTTCGGCGTCGAGCATCCGATCATCCAGGGCGGGTTGATGTGGATCGCAAAGGCCGAACTCACCTCGGCGGTTGCGAACGCAGGCGCCATGGGGTTCATGACCGCGCTCACCTTCGAAACCCCGGAAGGGCTGCGGAGCGAGATCCGCAAGTGCAGGGACATGACCGACAAGCCGTTCGGGATCAACCTGACGTTCCTGCCGTCGCTTCGCCAGCCCGACTATCCGGCGTATCTGCAGGTCTGTGCCGAAGAGGGAATCGAGTTCATCGAAACGGCCGGTCGCAATCCCGAGCCGTACATGTCGCATCTCAAGGCCGCAGGCATGAAGGTGATTCACAAGTGCACCTCGGTCCGTCATGCGCTCAAGGCCCAGTCGATCGGCTGCGACGCCGTTTCCATCGACGGGTTCGAATGTGCCGGCCATCCCGGCGAGGACGATGTGACGTCCCTCGTGCTGCTGCCTGCCACGGCGGACGCGCTCGACATCCCCATCGTCGCTTCGGGAGGTTTCGGTGACGGACGCGGGCTCGTCGCCGCGCTCGCCCTGGGCGCCGACGGAATGAACATGGGGACCCGGTTTGTGGCGACACAGGAGACGCCGATCCACGACGCGGTGAAGCAGGCCATCCTCGATCACAACGAGACCGACACGACTTTGATCATGCGTTCTCTGCGCAACACCGAGCGGGTCCTGCGCAACGAGACCGCCGAGAAGGTCATCGAGATCGAGTCGACGGGGACCGCCACCATCCAGGACATCGTCCAGTACGTGTCGGGACGCCGTGGTCTCGAAGAGGTGATCGAGAAGGGCAACGTCGAGGGCGGAACGATGGCGGTCGGTCAGGTGATCGGCCTGATCCACGACATCCCCACGGTCGCCGAGCTGATCGACCGGATCATGGCGGAAGCCGACGAGATCATCACGAAGCGGCTGGCCACGATCGTGTAGCCCCCAACCCAGGGCTCGCAGGTACCGTTTCGGTACTCCTGAGCCCTGGGTTCGGTGTTCAGTGTTCGGCGAGCTCTCGGAACTCGTCGGGGACGGTTCCACCCTCGGTGAGTTCGACCGAGGCGTACCCGACCGAGGTGCGCCCGAATCGCTCCCTCACCTCGTCCACGGCCTTGTCGAGTGCCCACCGCGACGCCCCTTGCTCCGTGCCGGGCCGCATGACCCCTTCGAGATCGAACGGCAGCTCGAGCTGGAGCGCCGCCTCGTAGACAAGCTGGGAAACCGAGATGGCCAGCAGGGTGATCTGTTTCTCCTCGGGATGGTCGGCCAACGCCGTACGGACCAGGCTCTCGGCGATCTCGGCGAGGATCGGGGTCACCGAGACGGCCGCCGGCAGCGTCACCGAGCGGGTGACGGCATGCAGATCGGCGAACCGGACGCGCACGGTCACGGTGTGTCCAGCCCGTTGTTTGGCCCGCAGACGGGTCGCCACACGGTCCGCGAGGTGCCGCAGTGTTCGGGCGATCAGATCGTCGGACACGTCTCTGCGTCCGAGCGCCGACTGGGCCCCGACCGACCCGGCCTTGCGGTGCGTTTCGATCTCTCTCGGGTCGCGGTTCCAGGCCAGTGCTCCGAGCTTGGCGCCGGCGGCCTTACCGAGCAGGTGGTCGAGAGACTGCCCGGGGACCTCGGCGAGTTCGCCGATCGTGCGGATCCCCCGCTCGGCCAGACGTGCCTTGGTGACCGGACCGACCCCCCACATCAGTTCGACCGGCAGCGGGTGCAGAAACTCGAGTTCTCGTTCCGGTTCGACGTGCAGCAGCCCGTCGGGCTTGGCGACCTGGGAGGCGATCTTGGCGAGGTGCTTGGTTCGAGCGATGCCGACCGACACGGGCAGCCCGATCTCCTCCCTGACCCTCGTGCGAATCGCCACCGCCATCTGCGTCGGTGTCCCGAACAGGTGGGTTGACCCGGAAACGTCCATGAATGCCTCGTCGATGGAGATCCGTTCGATCTGCGGGGTGAAGTCCCGATAGACGTCGATGACCGCGTCCCCGAGGCGTACGTACTCCTTGAAGTGTCCTCCGACGAACTTGAGCTGGGGGCAGAGTTCACGCGCCCTGCGTCCGGTCATGCCGCCGCGCACACCGAAGGCCTTGGCCTCGTAGGACGCCGCCAGCACCACGCCACCTCCGACCGCCATCGGGATACCCAGCAGGTTCGGATCGAGCAGTTGCTCGACCGAGGCATAGAACGAATCAAGATCGGCATGCAGGATGGTGGCCGACGCAGCCATGACAACAGTCTAGCCGAACGTGTGTTCGCCTGCAGGAGATGCCCTATAGACACCGGGCTTTGGTAGCTTGCTCGGAACGCATCGAAGGGAATCCCGTGCGACGAAGTTTCCTCTTGGCACTGGCCGCACTCACGCTGGCGGCGTGTGGCGGCACTGCAGCAACCACGACCACGTCAGCCCCCCTCGCCGAGGCGGCACCCGACCTGGCCGGCGTCACTCTGGACGTGCACGAGACCCCCGGCTGAGGATGCTGTGGAGAGTGGGTCGGGTACCTACAGAATCTTGGAGCAACGGTCAACCTCACCGAAGACGCCCAGCTGGCTGACTTCAAGCGGGAGCACGGTGTCCCAGAAGGCGCAGGCTCCTGTCACACCGCGCTGGTAGATGAGTACGTCGTCGAAGGCCACGTCCCTGCGGGAGCGATCCTGCAACTGCTTGCCGAGCGTCCCGATATCGTCGGACTCGCCCTCCCCGGCATGCCGGAGGACTCACCGGGAATGGGCGGCGACGTCTCGACATGGGAGTCACAACCGGTCATGGCGATCACCAACGACGGCGAGTTGGAGCCCTTCGAGTACTGAGATGCGGATAACGCTCCTCGGACGTGAAGGCTGTCACCTCTGTGACGATGCAGCCGACGCTATCGCGGCCGTCCAGGACGAGTTCCGCCTCGAGGTGACCGCTGTCGACATCGACACCAGCGACGATCTCGTGCGCGAGTACGGCCTGCGGGTGCCGGTGGTGCTCGGACCGGACCGGACGGTGCTGGCAGAAGGCGTCGTGACCATCAATGGTCTGCAGGAGGCCCTCCTGCGGTTGTGAGTGAGCGCTCACTCAGTTAAGCTGCCGCCGTGCCAAAACACGACCGCGCCGAACCGATGCCACCGGACGATCGTCGACGAGCGATCGTAGACGCCGTCATCCCTCTCCTTCTGGAGAAGGGGTCGGCCGTCACGAGTAGAGAGATGGCCGAAGCTGCGGGCATCGCCGAGGGCACGATCTTTCGCGTCTTCCCCGACAAGGCCTCCGTCGTCGCCGGCGCCATCAAGGCAAGCATGGATCCGGCGCCAATCCAGGAGGCGCTGGAACAGATCCCGTCGGACACATCCATGGAAGCGCAACTCGAAGCTGCCGCTCGAGTCCTCCTCGACTGGAGCGGCCGCGTCGGCACCCTCTTCGGGCTGCTGCGAGCCGTCGGTCGTCCTTCAAAAGAGCGCCACTCGACCGGGAGGCGTTTCTTTCGCGAGTCGAATACCGCAATCCTTGCGACGCTCACTGATCTGTTCGAACGGCACGAGCAACGCCTGGCCGTCCCCGCTCCACGAGCCGCCCTGGCGTTCCGTGGCTTCATCTTCGCCAGCGCACACCCCGTGAGCGAGGAACGGCTCACCCCGGCCGAGATCGTCGACATCCTCCTCCACGGCATCGCAGAGGACGGTGCCTGATGCTCGTCGAGATCCTGCGCCGCTTCCTCCGTCCCTACAAACGGGAGATCATCATCGTCTCGGTTCTGCAACTCGGCGCCACCATCGCCGCGCTGTATCTGCCGACTCTCAACGCCGACATCATCGACAACGGCGTTGTCCAGGGCGACACCGCCTACATCATGCGCACCGGCGGCGTCATGTTGGGAGTGTCCGTGCTCCAGGTGATCGCCCAGATCCTCGCCGTCTACTTCGGTGCCCGCGCCGCGATGGCCTTCGGCCGCGACCTCCGTTCGGCGGCGTTCCACCGGGCCATGGAGTTCTCCAGCCGTGAGATGGCCCGGTTCGGCGCACCGACGCTGCTGACCAGGAACACGAACGATGTCCAGCAGGTCCAGATGATGGTGCTCATGACGTTCACCCTGCTCGTGGCGGCGCCGATGATGATGGTTGGGGGCGTCATCATGGCCTTGCGCGAGGATGTCGGGCTGTCGTGGCTGGTGGCGGCCATCGTGCCGCTCCTCGCCCTCATCATCTGGTTCATCACCTCGCACATGATCCCTGGCTTCCGCCGCATGCAGAAACGGCTGGACACGGTGAACAAGGTCTTGCGAGAGCAGATCACCGGTATCCGCGTCGTCCGCGCCTTTGTTCGGGAACCATTCGAGGCAAAGCGTTTCGGGAAGGCCAACACTGAACTCACCGACGTCGCCATCGAGGTAGGCCGGTGGATGGCAGCGATCTTCCCAGCGGTCATGTTCGTCATGAACGGATCGAGTGTGGCGGTGCTGTGGTTCGGCGGCCTCCGCATCGACGCCGGTGCCATGCAGATCGGTTCACTCACCGCGTTTCTGTCGTACCTCATCCAGATTCTCATGGCGGTGATGATGTCCACGTTCATGCTGATGCTCCTCCCCCGGGCTTCGGTCTCCGCCGACCGTCTCGGTGAGGTGCTCTCTACCAAGCCGTCGGTCGTCCCACCCGAACACGGCTTGACCGCGCTGCCCCGCCGCAGCACGATCGAGTTCGACCACGTCGGGTTCCGCTACTCGGGTGCCAGCCATCCGGTACTGCACGACATCACGTTCACGGCGAAACCTGGCCAGACCACCGCGGTGATCGGTTCGACGGGCGCCGGGAAGAGCACCATGGTGAGTCTCATCCCTCGTCTCTTCGACACCAGCGAGGGTCGAGTCCTCGCCGACGGCGAGGATGTCCGCTCGATCGACCCCGACACCCTCTGGAGCAGGATCGGCTACGTCCCCCAGAAGGTGTACCTGTTCTCGGGGACCGTCGCATCCAACCTCCGCTACGGCAAGCCCGACGCAACCGAAGAGGAGATGTGGCGGGCACTCGAGATCGCCCAAGCGAGAGACTTCGTCGAGGACATGTCCGATGGTCTCGACTCTCCGATCTCACAGGGAGGCACCAACGTCTCGGGCGGCCAGCGGCAGCGCATCGCCATCGCCAGGGCAATCATCCGCAGGCCCGAGATCTACCTGTTCGACGACTCCTTCTCCGCTCTCGACGTAGCGACCGACGCTCGGCTTCGACATGCTCTCGCCGACGAGATCGCCGATGCCACCGTCATCATGGTCGCCCAGCGGGTTGCCACCATCAAGGACGCCGACCAGATCGTCGTGCTGGAGAACGGCGACATCGTTGGCCTCGGCACCCACGATGAGCTGGTCGAGACCTGCCCGACCTATCAGGAGATCGTCGAGTCTCAGTTCGCGGTGGAGGCGTCATGACGTCAAAACCGGTGATGAAGGAGACCGAACGCATCCAGGGCCAGGGTGGGCCCGGCCACGGTCCGTTCGGCCGTGGCATGGTCGGCCAGAAACCGATGCAGTTCGGGCCGTCCATCAAACGGCTCGCAAAGAGACTCCGTCCCGAACTGGCCCGCGTCATCGCTTTGATTGCAGCCGGCGTCACGAGCGTCGTCCTCTCCACGCTTGGACCGAAAGTGTTGGGCCGTGCCACCGACATCATCTTCTCCGGGGTCCTCGGCAAGTTCCTTCCCTCCGGCATTTCGAAAGAGCAAGCGATCGAAATGGTTCGAGCCAGGGGCCAAGAACAGATCGCTCAGATGCTGGGCGGTGTCGATATCGTCCCGGGCCAAGGCATCGACTTCGACGCCCTGGGCCGTGTGGTGCTCATCGTGCTCGGCCTCTATCTGGCTGCGGGCCTGCTCCGATTCCTGCAGGGCTACGTCCTCAACGACGTCGTCCAACACACGATCTTCCGCATGCGCTCGGACGTTGAGGACAAGATCAACCGGGTACCGCTTCGGTACTTCGACCGGGTCCCCCGCGGCGAGCTGCTCAGCAGGGTCACGAACGACCTCGACAACGTCTCCCAAGCCCTCCAGCAGACGATGAGCATGCTGCTCAGCTCGGTGCTGACCGTCGTCTTCGTCCTGGCGATGATGTTCTACATCTCCCCAACACTCGCCCTCGTCGCCCTCGTGACCATTCCGGTGACGGCAGTGCTCGCCGCCGTCGTCATGCGTCGATCGCAGAGCAAGTTCATCGCCCAGTGGCGCCGAACCGGCACGCTCAACAGCCACATCGAGGAAGCCTTCACCGGCCACGCCGTCGTCAAGGTGTTCGGACGACAGCGCGAGGTCCAGGAGACCTTCGAAGTCGAGAACGAGGAGCTGTTCAAGGCCAGCTTCGGTGCGCAATTCCTCTCCGGGCTCATCATGCCCATCGCCTCGTTCATCGGAAACCTGAACTACGTGATCATCGCCGTCATCGGTGGCCTTCGAGTTGCGAGCGGCACGATGAGCCTCGGCGACGTACAGGCGTTCATCCAGTACTCACGCCAGTTCACCCGGCCAGTCTCCCAAATCGCCTCGATGATCAACCAACTCCAATCCGGCGTCGCCTCGGCCGAACGGGTCTTCGAGCTGCTCGACGCCGAAGAGGAGCCACCCGACGAGGCGATCCCCGAATCTCCAGAGGTCACCCACGGCCGGGTCGCGTTCGAAGACGTCTCGTTCCGTTACGAACCTGACGAGCCGCTCATCGAGCACGTCTCCTTCCACGTAGACCCTGGCCAGACCGTGGCGATCGTCGGACCGACCGGCGCCGGCAAGACCACCCTCGTCAATCTGATCATGCGCTTCTACGATCTCGACGCAGGGCGCATCACCCTCGACGGGATCGACATCTCCACGATGCGCAGGAACGACCTGCGATCCAAGACCGGGATGGTCCTGCAGGACACATGGCTGTCCAAGGGGACCATCAGAGAGAACATCGCCTACGGGCGACTCGACGCATCCGAAGAGGAGATCATCGCCGCGGCCCGTGCCACCTACGTGGACCGGTTCGTGCGCGCGCTTCCCGACGGGTACGACACGATCGTCGACGACGAGGGCGGCTCGATCAGCGCCGGAGAGAAGCAGCTCCTCACCATCGCAAGGGCGTTCCTCGCGGACCCGGCCCTGCTGATTCTCGACGAGGCGACGAGTTCGGTCGACACCCGCACCGAACTGCTCGTGCAGCACGCCATGTCGGCACTTCGAGTCGACAGGACCAGCTTCGTGATCGCCCACCGCCTGTCGACCGTTCGCGACGCCGACCTGATCCTGGTCATGGAGCACGGCCAGATCGTCGAACAGGGCAACCATCAGCAGTTGCTCGACATGGGAGGCGCCTATGCGGCCCTCTACGAGTCGCAGTTCAAGGGACCGGCGAGACTCATCAACGGCGTCGGACCACCCGAGGACTCAAGGTGATCTTCCGCTGGTCGTGTAGACCCGACCGAGTCGCGATGTCCAGCGGTGGTCGCCGCCGGGGAGCGGTTCGTGGGTCCAACCGGCAACATGGCGAATGCGGTGGTCGTGGCGACACAAAGGGACGAGGTTGCCGACGCTGGTGAGGCCGCCCTCCGCGTAGGGAGTCCGATGGTCGAGGTCGCAGCCAGAGGCCGGCATGCGACATCCGGGAAAGATGCACGTCGGGTTCGAAGCTTCGACGGCTCGCTGCTGTTGTGTGGAGGGACGGCGCCGCAACGTGCCGGCATCGACGGGCAGGCCCGTCGCCGGGTCGGTGACAACGTATCTCCAGCGGCCATCCCGGTAGCGATCAGCGACCTTCCGGGCGATCTCGGCGATCACGGGACCGAAACCCGCAAGCTCACCGGCGTGTTCTTCGAGACGGGTCAGCGTCTCGATGTCGACCCGAACCTCCACCGTTCCACCGGTTGCCGTCTGTTTGCCGTCCAACAAGTCCAGGAACACATCGGCACGCAGCTGGTCCATCGTTCGAGACTCGCTCGAGCTTCTCAGCCGCCTTGCCAGATGGTTGATCCGCGCCGAGATCGCCGCCACCCGATCGGGAGGCAGGTCGTACCCGGAGAGGTGGGCGGTTCCATCGGTCGAGGACTCCACGACGACACGCCGCTCCTCCACCGCCGTGCGGTAGCGCTCGGTCGCATCGTCGGGATCTTCGTCCACGCACAGTTTGCGGATCCGGGCAGCGAGCTGGCTCGTTGTCAGTCCGCTCGCGTAGGTCAGGACCTCACGGGTCACACGTCGGGCGACGGGCTCGTCCAGGTGGGAGGTGCCCCGCTCGATGATCTTGGCGCGCGCCACGTCGATTTGTCCTTTGGCGATCGCGGTCCATAAGGACGGCAGTCGTCTCCGCACGGCCAGCGCGAACGTGAGCTGAGCGTCGGCCGCTCTCCGGGTCAGTCTCAGTGCTGCTCGAATCTCTGCTGCCGCAGCCTCGAAGGCTATCTCCTCGTCGAGTCCATCGAGGTCGCGGATGGCATCTGCCACCGACACCATGTCCGCCAGCACAAGCGCCTGCATGTGGGCCGCGAGGCGAGCGCGAGCTCTGAGAAGCTCGACACGGTCGTTCCCCGACAGCTCGTCAGGATCCACCGTCGCGAGCAGAACACCGAGCACCTCGCTCGTTGGCATGCTTCCGAAGCCCTGCGGAATCTCGCTATCGAACATATGTTCGATTGTACCTCCTGGGCCCGACAGAAAACACCCCCTTGTTTGTCACTCAACTGCCTGACCCTCTCGCCGATGATGCATGTATGAAACTTCGATGGATGACCGTGCTCCTGGCATCGACCCTCGCCGTGACCGCTTGCTCGACGACCACCTCTGCTCCGACCACTTTCGGTGTCGATGGCGCACCACAGCTGATCCAGGAGACCTACCTGACCGTGGTCCGGCAGGCCGCCACCCTGGCCGGTTTCGACGCGACGAACGATCAGTGGCTGGAGTTCGCTCAGGAACTCTGCTCGGCTGGCTTGGGAGCCACGTCAGACCTGGCTGCTTTCGCGACGGCCAAGGCCGGCCCCAAGGCGACACCGGACGAGCAGCAGATGTGGACCACGGCGGCAACCGCAGCCGCGACCTCGTTCTGTCCCATCGGATGACCTCAGAAGCCGTCGAGCATCACGACGAGAACCAGGGGTGGGTTCCCCAGTGATTGCGAGGCACGGGTTCGCCCCGGGTCACGTACCAGTCGAATCCTTGCACGACCGATGTGAGATAGGACGTCAGCAAGGGACGGACCCTGGCCACATGCGGCAACCAGCGGATGGCGACGGGGACTCGCTGCAACAGGTACGGGTAGACAACGATCGCCAGTGAGCAGCGGGCATCGCCAATGGGGGCGATCCTCCACGACACGAACGACTCTTCGCCTCCGGATTCCCCGATCTCGAGGTCGTAGCCCTCACCTTCGATCCAGTCGGTGAATCGCCGCTCGTAGACGCGACCATTCAGGTAGTGGACTTCGTCCCGAGACCCGACACCGGGCCACTCCCGAACGGGGTTCCGGGCACAGAACGGGTGGCAGGGCTCGAGGTTGCCGGGCATCGAGATCGCCGACCACACCTCGGTAGCGGGCGCTTCGATTGCCCGGGTGGTCCCCACCGGCCACTTGAATCCAGTCATGTCTCGCGGCACCTGCCGATCGTACCCCGATACTCGGTAGCCTTCACGACATGGAGATTCGACCGTTCCAACTCGAGCGCTACTACGGCCACTACGAGTTCGTTGCCGACCACCACCTCAGTGCATCGGACTGCGAGAGCCTGGGCGTCGGTGAGCTTCTCGAGTTGACCGGCACGCAACCCGAAACCCTCCTCGATCTGCACCTCGGCTACACGACGACGAAAGGATCGACAGAGCTGCGAACCGCTATCGCAGCCCTCTATCCCAACGGTGCACCCGAAGACGTGCTGGTGTGCAACGCCCCGGAAGAAGCGATCTTCCTGGCCATGCACGCCCTTCTGGAACCCGGCGACACCGTGGTGGTCCAGACCCCCTGCTATCAGTCGCTCAAGGAGATCGCGGCCAGCATCGGCTGCCAGATTCGTGAGTGGAAGGTGAGAGAGACCAACAGCGACTGGCAGGTCGACGTCGACGAACTGGGCGGTCTCCTCGATGGGGCACGGCTGCTGGTCACCAACGCACCCCACAATCCGACCGGATGGATGCCGACGCAAGCTCAGTGGCAGGAGATCGCCGGACTGGTCGAAACGCACCGGGTGGGCTGGTTCTCCGACGAGATGTACCGGTGGCTGGAGCGAACACCCTCGCAGGAAGTCCGTCCGGCGGCGATGTCCGCCGGCGGTGCCGTGAGCTTGTGGGGGATGTCAAAGACGTTCGGCCTCCCCGGACTGCGTGTCGGATGGCTGGTCAGCACCGACCATGCTCTGCTGCAGCGGATCGAGACCCTCAAGGACTACACCTCCATCTGTAGCTCCGCCCCAAGCGAGGTACTCGCCACCGTCGCCCTCGGTGATGCGAGCGAGATCGCCTCCCGAAACCGGAAGAGGATCGCCGGGAACGAACAGGTGATGACAGAGTTCGCGTCGAGACACGGTGATCTCCTGAGCTGGCGCCGCCCGATGGCCGGTCCCGTCTCGCTGGCTCGCCTGCTGCGCGGCTCGGCCGCCGAGCACGCCGACCTGGTTCGCACACGGTCCGGTGCCCTGCTCGTCCCTTCGACACTGTTCGACATGGACGATCGCTATCTGCGGATCGGGTCGGGCCGAGCCGACTTCCGGGAAGCCGTCGACCGGTGGGAGCAGGCGCTTGCAGTCTGACTGGCAGTGGACGTCGGTCGGGAACCTTTCCGACCCGAGAGGCGTCAAAAAGGGACACAACCAGGGAGAGACTCCATGAACACTCGCACGAGCCTGGCCTTGGCTGTCCTCGCGACAGCAGCGTTGCTTCTCACTGCATGCGGCACCGCGGACATCCCGAACGCGGATGCCCTTCCCCCAGGCTCAGGTGATGCTCCCGCCGCTTCCGGAGCGTGCCTGGAAGGCGAGCCCGACTGCAACGACACGGGCGCGATCGGCGTACCAGGCCCCCTCCCCGACACTGACAGCGGTAGCGGCAGCGGCAGCGACGCCGGGGCGCTCGTCGATGGTGGTCTCACCGTCTCCGAGGCCCTTGCCACCGACGCGACCGGCATCATTGCCGTCCAGGGATTCCTGCTGGATGACGGCACCGGAGCCAGGCTGTGCGAAGCCCTCGCCGAGTCCTACCCGCCCCAGTGTGGAGGCACTTCCGT
>CBEVHI010000022.1:0-16559 GCA_965549635.1 uncultured bacterium
GCTTCAGCTTATCCGCGTAGGTTGCACATGGCTTGGTTGACACCTGGCTCTCGATTGATACATCGGAACGACTCTGGAGGATCCGATGTCTGCGACGTCGACGACCAGCGTCTCGAACACGTCGGCGCCGGTTCGCACCTTCAGCGCCCCGGCAGCAGCATCGGCCTTGTCCTGGGACCGGCAGGCGAGGGTGACGGAACCGAAGCCGAGCTCGACGAGTTGGCCGGCCGCTTCGAAACCGAGACCGGAGTTGGCCCCGGTGACGAGCGCTGACTGGGCGGAGAGGTCGGTCATGGAGGTGCCTTTCGCTAGGTCGGGGGGCACGTTCGCCTGATTTGGTTGACCCCGGCCGCTCGGGCGACGTCCTCGATCGACAGGGCGGGTCCCCCCTCAGCTATGAGGTCGATGGCGGCACGGAGCAGTTCCTCGGTGACGGCTGCACCTCGACGATGGCTCGGGCGGACAGCGCTCATGAGTGGCGTTTGTGCTCGACCCGGTTCTTCAGTGCCTCGTTGAACGCCGCGAATCCCTTCTCGTTCTGTCGCAGGACCTTGCCCATGAACGGAATCAGGATGCCCCTGAAGTCCTCGCCATGCTCGAGGACGGTCACTCCGTCCGTCTCTTCGAGTCGGAAGTAGTGCGTTCCGTCGAACAGTCCGCGGAAGGCCAGCTTGCCGGCCCACCGGAGTTCGACGCCGGGCTCGGCGATCAACACCTTGGGGCGGAACGTCATGCTGGTGGCTGGGTCTGTGGCGTCGAAATTCTTTCGAGCCACGGCGACGATTTGTGCGCCGACGGTGGGCTCACCGGTGATCGAGGCGAAGATCGGGTTCCAGTCGGGATGGGTCTCGAAGTCGACGAGATGGCGCCATACCTCACTGGCCGGAGCGTCGATCGTGATGCCGGTGCTGATGCTCTTCATTGTGGACCCTTCGATATTGGAACGAACCGTTAGGTATGATACCATACCTGCGGTAAGCGTTGGCACCAGCCCGGACAGGGCCACGGTACTGCGATGTGTAGCTGAACCTACGTGCGAAGGGGATGAGATGAACATGGAAACGACCGACACCAGTGGCTCCACAGAATCCGCAACAGGCGGAGATGGCGTTCTGCACTTGTATGCACCTTTCGAAGGGCTGAAAGGGATCGAGCCCGTCCCACTGGTGGCAGCAATCCCGTTCTATTCAGACCCGGAGATGACGGACGCCCTCGGCACCTTGACGATCCTCGGGGTGACGATTCCCTCTGAAGAACTTCCGTCGTACTTTCACTGCGACATCACCTTCGGGTGGCATGGCAAAGATGAGAATCTCTCCGGCGCGGACACCATTCTCACCATGACGGGCATCATGATTCAGGGTGACCCCAGGGCCGCTGCTGAGCCGGACGAGAAACCGGCCTTCTTGCAGCTCTTCGCCATCACCGGAGGGACTGGCAAATACGTCGGCGCCAAAGGCACAGTGACGATTGATGGGAGTCTCGGCCTCCAGGACTACCAGATCGTCCTCGGCTGAACCATCACATGTCTGATCTGCAGGCCGTCGGCTGCGTCGCAGCCCGAATGTGCAACTCGAACAACTGCCCGGCTGGCATCGCGACCCAGAAGCCCGAACTGCGGGCCCGTCTCGACGTCGACGCAGCCAGCCAGCGCCTCGCCACATTCTTCGAAGCATCGACTGAGCTCATGCAGGTCATGGCCCGGGCGTGTGGCCACGACCACCTGAGCAAGCTCGAGAAGAGAGATCTGGCGACATGGGATGACCGGATGGCCAGGCTGACCGGCATTCGCTACTCGGGATTCACGACGCCATGAACCAACAGGAATCGGAGCCACGGTGAGCGTCGGTATCGTCCTCGGAGCTGGCGGTCCTCTCGGTTGGGCCTACCACCTTGGCGTCGTGCAGGGAGTGCGCGACGCAACCGGGCGAGAGCCGGCCAACGCTGACCGGGTTGTCGGCACGTCCGCCGGTGCAGCCATCGCTGCGACCCTGCTCGCGGGAACCCCGACCGACCAAGTCCTCGAGCTGATCTCGTCGTTTCCCAGCGACGCTGATCGCGAGGAGCTCAGGTCGAACGGGACGCGTCTGTGGCAAGACCCGATGCGGGCGCTGCGGCCCGTGGCGCCAAGTCTGATCCGGTGCGTTCGCCATGTGGGGATCCTGACTGCGCTCGCCGGCCTCCTCCCGGCTGGACCGTTCCCCACCGGGATGATCCGCCGGTTCGCAGCGACGCAAGAGTGGCCGACACGGCTATGGGTTCCGAGTGTCCGCCTCGATGACGGTCGGACAGTGGTCTTTGGACGCGATCTCATACCGGCCACGCTTGGCGACGCGCTCGAAGCGACATCGGCGATTCCGGGCGTATTCCAGCCGAAGACCATCGATGGAGCCCGCTACGTCGACGGTGGCGTCGCCTCATCAACCCACGCCCACACACTCGTTGCCGAGCAACTCGACGTGATCTTGATCTCAGCACCGTTGGCCCGCAACGGAGGCGGCCCTCTGCGGGCTCGGGCCCGACGGTCACTCGAGAACGAGAACGAGTCCCTCCGGGCTGGAGGGTCGCGAACCCGGATCCTCATTCCCGACAACCTCGTACTCCAAGCCGCAGAGGGATTCCCACGCAAACGCCCTCAAGCAGCAGCCGACATCGTCGAGGCAGCACGCAGGCAGACAGTGGCTGCGTTCAAGGATCTCTCATCGACTTCCCGCTCTCCGCAACGGCCTCCGGGGAAACGCCGTCGGTCGCCGAGACCGCTATCGCATCCATGACGAAAATCAGACTCTGCTTGACCACGTTTGGCGTGATCGTAGGAATCGTCGGCATTCTGCATGGAAGCGCAGAGCTGCTCCAGGGTTCCACCCTGGTAGAAAGCCGCTCGGTTGAGGCGCTCCCAGAAGGGTGGCCCAACAGCGAATTCAATTCGATGACGCGGGGTAGCCCCGTGTTTTCGATCCTCACGGACATCCCGTTCTACGTGCTGGGGATCCTGGCCATTTCGGTTTGCATCGCGCTGATAGTCAGCTCCGTAACCGTCATCAAGAACAAGGAAATGCGTGTCGCGTCGCTGCTGTTCGCATTATTGAGCGTCGGCATCTTCCTTTTCGGCGCGGGGGGAGGAACTCCCGTTGCGGTGAGCCTGCCAGTGGTGATCGCTGGGCTCCTGTCAGCAGCGAACACAAGGACAACGGAACGATCTGAGCAGTCCAAGCGGAGGATTCTGACGGCGTTCAATTCGTTCTACTGGCTCCATATTGGGAGCTGGACCCTCTTCTTCCCGGGACTGTTCGTGTTCAGCTTCTACGCAGAGATACCAACAGCGCTCTTCCTGTTCGCCTTCGTGAGCATGCCCATTGGAACTCTGGGCGCACTCGTCTTCGGCTACCGATACGACAAGACCATTGAGGTAGGACTTCGAAAAAGCCTCGATGGCTCGCACTGAGCAATCTGTTCCATTCCACCCACCCCGGCCGCGCATCCGGTGCCCGGCTCAACACCTTGGAGGCCCCATGTCAAACCCCAGCAACCACGACTTCGTGCTCTCAACAGCGATCTCGGTCGAGGCAACGTCGACCGCCGGCGCTCCCTCATCCGAGCTGTCAGTCGACATGAAGTTCGCAGGCGCCCTCACGTTCTCAGAAGACGGGATCTTGTTCGTCGGCGACAACCACAACGGAGCAATCTACGCCTTCGAGATCCCAGGAGAGCAGCACCTGAGCCAGACGTTCCCAAGCTCGATCCGCAACATCGATGCGAGGATCGCCGAACTCCTCGGCGTTCGCGTGGGTGCGGTGGAGATCAACGATCTGGCAGTCCACCCGGTCTCGAAGGAGATCTACATCTCGATCACACGGATCGAGAGCTTCGCCTCACAGCCGGCGATCGTGAAGATCTCGATCGATCACGACATCAGCTTGCTCGACATGTCCAAGCTTGCGTTTCAGAAGCAGCTGTTGACGGAGTACCCAGAGGACGGCACGACGTTCCAGGTGCGTGGGTCGGGGCCCGGGCCGATCCTTCCGAGAGACATGGCAAAGGGCGGCATCTCGATTCGGTCGCTCGCGATCATGGACCTCGAGTACTACGAGGGCGAGCTGTTCGTCGCCGGCGTGGCGTACGACAGCTTCCAATCGTCCCTTCGACGGATCTCCTATCCATTCGACGGCACGCAGTGCGTGACCTCCGTCGAGATGTACCACATCACCCATGACCGGTACGAGAGCCGGGCACCGATCCGGGCGATGTCGGTGCAACAGGTCGACGGGAAGCCGCAGCTCGTTGCCGCCTACACGTGTAGCCCGATCGTCCTCGTTCCGCTCGTGGAACTCACCGATGGCGCGAAGATCTCGGCCAGCACGATCATGGACATGGGCAATGGTCAGCCGCTCGACATGATCCCCTTCCAGATGGGTGATCGGTCGATGCTGTTCGTGACCAACAACAGCCGTTCACCGCGGGTGATCCCGGTCGATGGGCTGAGCGGTTCCAAGGCAGTGACACACGGCGACTTCGAGCGTGGACCGAAGCTCGACCTACATCCGCTGATGCCGTTCGGCCCCACAGGGAAGGCGGTCATGTTCGAAGGTGTGCCACTCCACATGGCGTTGTTCGACGATGACTTCTTCGTCTCGATGACCCGCGATGCTTACACCGGGGATCTGAATCTCGATATCAATCCCACGTTCTTCCCCAGTCGGGTCCACAACCTCGTCGCCGAGATGGACTTCCCACGAGCATGACCCGAATGCATGTGAAGAGCCTGGCGATGAAGGCTTGCGCGACGCTGACCCCATCGCCCGGTGTTGACAGCCCGGATCTGTTCCTTCCGCAACGCGTCGACGATCCGGTCGTGCTGCGGCTTGCGTCAGATGAGGCTGCTCACCCTCCGACCGAGGGGTGTCAGGACCTTTCGGTGTTCGTCGGCAGCGCCGACGCCTATCACGAAAGACGGCTACCGATGGTCGGTCACGTGGAGCGAGACGGGCGTAGTCTGAGCTTCAGGCCGGCGTTCCGTTTCGTTGCAGGGCAGGAGTACGTCGTGCGCACGGGACGAAACGGCGAACCTGACCGGCTCACCGAGTTCCTGATTCCTCGTGAGGTGGCTGCGGCGCCTGCGCTCGTCACCGGCGTCTTTCCGAGCGGTGATGTTCTCCCGGAGAACGTGCTTCGCTTCTACGTGCACTTCTCGGTCCCGATGGCGACCCATCTCGCCTCAGACTTCATCGCGCTGCGCGATGCATCCGGCTGTGCCGATCGTGCGGCATTCATGCGCTTCAAGCAGGAGCTGTGGAACGCTGACCGGACGCGCCTCACTATCTTGTTGGACCCCGGCCGCATCAAGCGGAGCGTGGCCACCAACCCCGAACTCGGCCCAGTGCTTCTTGAAGGCCAACGCTACGAGCTGACGGTCGAACATGGCTGGCCTGCGGCCAACGGATCGTCGATACTGCCATCGTTCTCCAAACGGTTCAGTGTCGGCGGCGCCCTGAGGGAGCCGCCCAACGTTGAGCGGTGGAGCTGGCGACCGCCTCGACCTGGAACATGCGACGCGTTGCGGATCGTCTTCGACAGGCCGTTCGACCGCCACCTCCTCGACGATGCCCTCTGCGTCGTTGACGGTGGCGGACAGCTGGTTGCCGGCACGCCGCGCCCCGGCGACAGCGAAACGTCGTGGTCCTTCACACCCGACGAGCCCTGGACCACAGGTGATGTGCGGATTGCTGTTGGCGACGCCCTCGAGGACGTCGCAGGGAACAACTTCCGTGAGCTGCTCGATCGGGACGTCGAGCACCGTTCGGTACGGGCAGCAACCCCCGACAGGCCAACACAAACAAGGATGCAAGGTGCGAAGCCCTAGGAACTGGGTGAGCGTCGGTTCCGTGCTTCGTCGTCGGTGGTCCAAGATCGCCGTGGACACGGCGTTGCTTGCGGGTTTCCTGACCGAGTTCATCACCCGGGAGGGGCCTGACTATGGGCTCCATTCATGGGTCGGGATCGTGCTGGTGCCAATCATCGCGGTGCACCTTCTGGGCAATGCGGGTTGGATCAGGCGCTTCCACAAGCGTCCACAGCCGTCCACACACGCCGAAACGAAAGGGTTTCGATTCCACCACTTTCCACAGCCGTCCACGCGAATCCACAGCGAATGGCTCCCAACTTGGCTCCCAATGATCACGAACGGGGCACAGGTCCAGGATGCGCTTGATGTGGATTCTCACCTTGTAATTTCACACCTACCGTAGTAGATGTGATATCTTGTTCTAGCAAGTCACAAGGATGTGAATTCAGTCTCGGGAATGTCACAACAGTGGCGGGCGGATTGGAGGTCTGGCAATGGATGTCGACCGGTTTCGCGACTCACCCATCGGTGAGGTCGTGCCAATCACGGTGGAACAGCATGGCCGACAGATAAGCCACCACGCCTTCCAGCCGAGCAGGCTCCCCGATGACATCACCCTTCAGCCCGAAACCTACGCCACGATCGAACTAGCGGCCATGGAGCTCGGTCAACTCGAGGGCGTTTCGACGCGGCTCGACAACCCGTATTGGATCACGCGGCCCCTCATCAGGCAGGAGGCGGTGAGCACATCTGCGCTGGAGGGGACGTTTTCGACGCTCGAGGACCTATTTGCAGCCGACCTTGCAGACTCTGTGCCGGAGAGTCAAGCACTCCAGGAGGTGGCGAACTACGTCTCGGCGGCGGAGTCGGGCGTCACAGCGCTAGCTAACCGACCCGTCTCGCTGAACCTCGTGAATGAGTTGCATGGAATCCTCCTGCGAGGAACGGCGAGCGCATCCTCGGCCGGGCGCCTGAGAGAGATCCAGGTGGCGATTGGCCCCCAGGGTTCGCTTATCACTGAGGCCCGATTTGTGCCACCGCCTCCCGGTCCTCTACTCATGGATCTGTTCAGCGACTGGGAGGCCTGGAACTACCGCCAGGACTCCCTGCCGCTGATCACCCGCATCGCCGTGAGCCACTACCAGTTTGAGACCATCCATCCCTTCGCCGACGGCAACGGTCGTATGGGCCGGCTCATAGCGATCCTGCTACTCATCGACAGAGGTCCTCTGTCCGACCACTACATGGTTCTGTCCCCATACATCGAACGCCGCCGCGATCGGTACGTGGACTTGCTCAGAGAGACGACAGCCTCTGGCGATTTCGACCCCTGGGTTCGCTTCTTCGCGGAGGCGGTGAGAGCCGAGGCAAGCGCTGCGCGTTCCCGAATCTCAGCCCTCATCGAGTACCGCGCCAATACGGTGAACCAACTTCGGCGAGCTGGCCTGAGAGGCACGGTGATTGAGATCGCGGAACAGTTGGTCGAGCGACCGGTCGTAACTCCGACCGCTGTCGCCAGAGCGTTCGGCGTGCGGTACCAGACCGCCAACCGGGCCATATCGCAGCTCGTGCACGAAGGCATAATCGAGGAGGCAACGGGTCGAACGTACGGTCGCATTTTCGTTGCACGAGAAGTGCTCCGACTACTTCGCCTTGGGGCCGCGTAATCGGCAGTCGGTCGGGAGTGACCTGGGTCACCGAGAGGTCAGCGCATATCCCCGGGAGCTCTGGAGACTGGAGTGCCTCGCCGAGGATGGCTCCCGAACGTCAGAAGTCCATAGGTCGCAGACGAGCTGAATCCGTTGCGGCACAACGGTATCGTCAGCACGCCCGGAGGGACTCGAACCCCCAACCTTCTGATCCGCAGATCTCCAAGCCGTGTCCACACACGTCCACAGCCGTCCATGGGCGTTGGTGTGCAAGGCTGCCGAGTCCACCCGGCGTCCACGGACGTCCACCCGGATCCACAGCGAATGGCTCCCAACTTGGCTCCCAGAACGAGTGCTTCACGCATCTGGGCGAGCGGATCATTGACTCGCAGTCGTGCGGTTCACGGTCGCCGTGACCCGCGGGGACGTTGGCATGTCGCTTGCTGTCTTGAGGTCGGAGGTACCAGCCAGGGCGAGACCGGCTGGCGGCACGGCCACTGAAGCTCCCGGGCTCGACTCGACGCGTGCACCGCGACCAGCGTCCCGACCTCGGCAGCCGTGGCCTCGTCTAACCCGACCCGAGAACCTGCTCGACGGCGTTTGGCGAGGCGTAGTACACAATCTCTCTCGTAATCTTGCCGCCTCGATACGCATGTACCAGGGCAAGAGGCAAGTGGAACAAGCCGCCATTTGGATTGACGCCGGCCCATTGCCACAGACTCGTTGCCATCGTCCCATCGTCGGCAACGAACCGATCCAAGACCTCCGAAACGCCCTTGTCGGTAGCCGCGAGAACACCTGCGTACATGTCCCTGATCGCCGTCTTCCCCTCTAGGTGATCCGCGAACGTCTCGTCGATGAAGACGGCGTCATCTGCGAACGTATCCATGAGAGCTTCGAGGTCCTCAACCATGAAAGCCTCTACGTATGCCAGCTCGTTTGCTTTCACCCTGTCAACGGCGACTGCTGGTTGACGACCCGTCATGACGCCTCCTCCGTGCAGCGTCGTTGCCGGCGACAGCCCGCTGCTTGCTCCTCAGGCCACGCTCCGCGACGTCTCCAAGACTCACATCTCAGCGGCTTCCTCGAACGTCATAGCCCTGCCTTCGGCCAGGTGGTGTTCGAGATCGTCGCATCCGAGTTGCTCCTCGATCGCTGCAAGCATCTGTTGGTACTCGTACTCCTCCGTGGGCAGACGAGGGACCCCGAGGGATACAAGGGTCCGATCGGTGGCTCCAAGTAGCTGTGCGGCGGAGGCCCACCTTCCGGCTGCCATCGCCGATCCGGCCCGCAAATGGAGGAACCCGGCCGCGTTGAACAGATCGTTGTTCGCCAGCGCCACCCGCAACCCCTCGCTCGCTAATCGTTCCACGGATGCGTAGTCACCACGGTGCTGAGCGACGAAGCCAAGGTTGAAGAGGTTCGACGCCTCGAGCCGTGCATCTCCCAGGCGTCTCGCGGCGGCGAGGCTCTCTCCGTATGCTGCAGCGGCTTCTTCGTCGTCACCAACAGCTCGTGCGATCTCCCCCATGAGGAGGAAGCCCCCGATGCTCGTATCTTCGTCATCCCACTCCTCGCCAGCGGCCGTCGCCTGTTTGATCATGCTCATCGCTTGGTCGTAGTCGTCCTCTGATCCGAGGTAGGTTGATGCCAGGAGGGTCAGGGCGCGGTTTGCGTTGTGCCTGTCCCCTGCTTCCAGGAATCGGTCACGCGTGGCAGTCCATCGGTCGCGGGCTTCGGTCATCTCTCCCCTTGTCCATGCGAGCCAGCCGGCGGCGAAGCCGACACCGGCTCTCGTGGTCGTGTCAAGGCTTTCCTCGTAGGCAAGCGCCTCTGTGGTCCACCTGTCGAGATCCTGGTAGCGGTCGAGCCACCAGAACCAGTTGTACGCTCCTATGAGTCGGCAGCCGAGAACGGGGTCACCGGTCGTGAACGCCCACTCCAACGCTGCCCGCATGTTCGGGTATTCAGCGAAAAGGACGCGAAACCATCGCGTGGACTCGTGGCCGCGCAGGCCCGCTCCGGCCCTTCTGTTCACCTCGATGAAGAACTCGCAGTGGCGTCGCCGAATCGCTTGGGCCTCGGAATCGCTCCTCAGCTTCTCCTCGGCGTACTCGTGGATCATCTCCAGCATCTCGAACCGTGGGTCGATCCCAGGCCGCAACTGCACCAGGTTCTGGTCGACCAGCGATTCCAGAGTCTCCTCCAGGCCGTCAGCTACTACAGGACCACACACGGCCTCGATCGCAGGCAGGGTGGCGCCCCCGACGAACACCGCCAAGGCACCAAGGAGCCGCCTCTCCCCCTCCCGGAGAAGCTCATAGCTCCAGTCGATCGTGTTGCGAAGCGTCCGCTGGCGGGCCGGTCGGTCGCGAGCCCCATCGCCCAGAGAGAGCACGCCGGAGTCGAGGCGCTCCCGCAGCACGGACGGGGAGAGGAACCGAGTGCGGGCCGCGGCCAGCTCGATCGCGAGGGGGAGACCGCCGAGGTCGCGACAGATCGCTGCGACATCGCCGGCGGTTTCATCGGTGAGTTCGATGTCGGGGCGAACTGCTCGAGCTCGCTCTATGAACAACGCGGTGGCTCCAGACAACCCGAGTGATGCCACCCTCATGGGCTGCTGGGGGTCGGGGAGGGCCAGCGGGGGCACGTCAAAGACGTGCTCGCCCGAGATGCGCAGCCTTTCCCTGCTGGTGACCAGCACCTTCAGTCGGTGAGCGCTCTCGAGGAGTTTCGTGACCAGTGGAGCTGCGTCGATCAGGTGCTCGTAGTTGTCGAGGACCAGCAACAAGGCCTTGCTCCTCAGGGCCTCGATGAGGTGACCGGTTGGATCCCCTCCTCCCTGCACGGTGACTCCCAGCGCGGCAGCCGCGGCCGCAGGCACCAGTTCGGCATCGCGTATCCGGCTCAACTCGACGAACCACACCCCGTGCGGGAAGTCGTCAGCGAGGCCTCGGGATACTCGTAGTGCAAGACGCGTCTTTCCGCAGCCTCCCGTCCCGGTCAGCGTGACCAAGCGGGCCTCATCGAGCAGACGGCGAACCTGTGCGATCTCCCGATCGCGGCCCACGAAGCTGGTGGTCTCCGCGGGAAGGTTTCCCACGACCTCACCGCGGGTCGGCTCGAATCCAGGAGGCGCCTCCCAGTCCAGATCCGCGTCGTGGAGCAGGATTCTGTTCTCCAGTCGCTGTAACTCAGGTGAGGGTTCGATGCCGAGCTCCTCGGCGAAGTTTCGGCGGACCGTCTGATAGGCACGGAGCGCCTCGGCTTGACGCCCCGCCCGATAGAGAGCCAGCAGCAGCGCGCTCCATAGTCGCTCCCGGAGGGGGAACTCCGCCACCAGTCGGTCCAGTTCGCCGATCAGCACCTGGTGCCGACCCAAGGCCAGGTCGGCGAAGATGCGGTCCTCCAACACTCCGAGCCGCAGCTCTTCGAGTCGTACAGCTTCTGGTCGAAGCCCGGGCTCTGTAGCCACGTCGCCCAGTGCCTGCCCTCTCCACAGTCCCAAACCTCGCTGCAGGCGCGCTGCCGCTTCCGCAGGATCCTCCGACAGCAGTTGGCGGCCTGTCCCCACCAGACGCTCGAACCGGAATACGTCCACTTCGTCGACGTCGGCGTGCAACACATAGCCTGGTGGAATCGCCTCGACCACACTCTTCCCCAGCGCCTTCCGCAGCCGAGCCACGTACGTCTGCAGCGTTCTGCGCGCCGTCGGAGGCGGATCATCGCCATACATGAGATCAATGAGCCGCTCTGTCGACACGACCTGGTTCGCCCGCAGCGCCAACGCTGCCAACAGCGCGTGCTGGCGGTGACCACCAACCTGAACGGGCCGATCATCGTCAGAGACCTCGATGGGGCCCAACAGCAGGAATTCCACAGCCGCTCCCTCTGGCCGTCCGGCGCCAGTAGGAAGGCTACCCAACACCCCCGCCAGGTGTCGGCTATTGAGAAGCACTGGCCTCGGCATCTGAGGTGGCGGCCACGGCGATTTGGTACGCATCCGCCTCTCTTTCGATGATCTGGATGCGGTAGCCGTACAAGATCGTGGTGTCGCCGGGTTGCAGTACTTGGTCGTAGGTGAGGGAGCTGCCACCAACCGGAAGGTGAGGCCGGATGCGTTGCTTATGGCCCACGCAGCCCTCTTGTGTGGGGTTGGTGCAGGCTTGGGGACGCCGGTCGATCACATGGATGGTCACTCCCTCTTTTGGGATGCCGGCGTCATAGCCTGCATCGACCCGAACATCCAGGACGGCAAACAGACCCGGAGCGCCTGACGGGAGCACGACGAGTTGCAGACCGTCGCTTCCGATGGGTTCCAGCCAGAACTGCTCTGTGCCTCCGCCGGCCACCGCGACGTGTCGGCGGTCCAACCATCCCGCCGCATACCGGTTGTACGCCAGCGTGCCCTGAGGCCGGCCTCGCAGTTCCCCCCGCCGAGCCCAGGTTCCACTCATGACATCGATCGGGTTGTTGTACTGGTGCCCACTGTCACCCGCACCCATGTACGAATGGGGCCAACCCAACGCGTGTCCCATCTCATGTGCCATCCGGCTCGGCTCGAAGTTCCACGCCTCCGACAGCACAACATGCGCACCCACCCGGATCACTCTGGCGTTGGCAGGAAACACCCTGGGGCAGGCATCACCCGCACACGGATCCCGCACGATTGAGAACGCCTCAGGGATGTTCAGTTCGTCGGTGATCACCACCGCCCCCTGCGCGGCACCCGAGGTCGCCCGCTCCACTTCCACCTGGCACGCATACGAGTCCTCTTCTTGCGGCTGCGCAATCCCACCGACGGTGAACTGGGGGTCATAACGACCATCCGACAGCCACTCGAAGTACGATCCCATTTCCTTCGACAGCACCTCAACCGCCCCCTCGGGAGTGACCTCGGCCCGACCCCGCGGCAGATCACACACCCACACCTCCCATACATCTGCTCCATCGCCGTAGCTACCCGGCTCTGGCGCCTCCACAGCCCAGTCCGTCACAGCAACGGGAGGCTTCCCTGGTTCGAGCTGCGAGCCTGTGGGCTCCGCCGCTTGGGACAAGGAGCCGGCCGGGCCGGGCCACAGAACAGCGAAGAAGGCGGCAATCAGAATCCGGGTCCAGAGGCCGTGATGCGTGTCCATGCGCGCATCGTTTGCGACCCGCGCTGCACCTGCGTTGCAGCCGCGTTGCAGCCGCGGGGCAGTACGGGAGCCTCAGAAGAGGTGGCACTCAACAGCCCCCTGTCGGCAGGGCATGCCATGGCAGAACTTCCACAAGAGGGATCGAGTTCGGCGGCAGATGACAGAAACCCCCGCAATCACGGGGGTCTCATCAGCACGCCCGGAGGGACTCGAACCCCCAACCTTCTGATCCGTAGTCAGACGCTCTATCCAAATTGAGCTACGGGCGCAGGTGTCGCGGCAAAGGTAGTCGAAGGGCCGTGAAACGGAAACTCCTCGATCTTGTGACTTCACGACGCGACGCCCCGCACGAAGGCGCCTCATGGCCGGGAGGTAGCCTGGTCCCATGAGCAACCACGAAGACCTCCTCACCGCTGCTGCACAATGGATCGCCGGCGATCCCGACCCCGAGACTCGCGACCAACTGCAGGCCGTCGTCGACTCCGGTGACATCGAAGACCTCGCGGATCGTATGGCAGGCACGCTCCAGTTCGGGACCGCAGGCCTGCGCGGCATCGTCGGCGCCGGCTCCAACCGTATGAACCGGGCCGTCATCATCCGCGCCACTCGCGGTGTCGCCGATCATCTCCTGGCCACCGAACCCGGTCTGGTCGTGGTCGGTCGGGACGCACGCCTGTCCAGCCCCCAGTTCCTCGAGGACACGCTTGCGGTCCTGGCGGCCGCCGGCATCCCGGTCCGCTACTTCGACGCACCGGTCGCCACCCCGATCGTGGCCTACGCGGCACGGGTCCTCGGCGCACAAGCAGGCATCATCATCACCGCCAGCCACAACCCTGCCGACTACAACGGCTACAAGGTCTACGCCCCCAATGCGGTGCAGATCGTTCCGCCTATCGATCGACAGATCGCCGCGGCGATCGACGCGGTCGGACCTGCCATCGAGGTGCCCCGCCACGATGATCCGTTCCATGCCGAGGGTGTCGAGCGCATCCCCGACGACCTGCTCGACGCCTACATGACCGACCTGGAGGCTGCCAGGGCCGGAGCAACAGCAGACCCGGACCTGAGGATCGTCTACACGCCGATGCACGGGGTCGGGTGGCGGTACTTCGAAGAGGCCATGGCCAAGGCCGGCTACACCCACGTCACGCCAGTTCCCGAACAGGTAGAACCGGACGGGCACTTCCCCACCACACACTTCCCCAATCCCGAGGAACCGGGCGCCCTCGACCTGGCCATCGCCCTGGCGGAACGCCTCGACGCCGACATCATCCTCTCCAACGACCCCGACGCCGACCGGCTCGCCGTGGCCCTCCCCACCGAACACGGTTGGGTCGGGCTCACCGGCAACCAGATCGGTTGCCTCCTCGCCGACTACGTCCTCGAGCATTGGTCGGACGCAGCTCGCCCGATGGTGCTCGAGAGCATCGTCTCCTCCCCGATGCTCGCCTCGATCGCCCAGCACCACGGGGCGCACTTCGATCAGACCCTCACCGGCTTCAAGTGGATCTGGAACGCCGCCCTCGACCTCGAAGCAGCAGGCATCGGCCACTTCGCCTGCGGGTACGAGGAGGCGCTCGGCTACTCGGTAGGACGCGCCGTGCGGGACAAGGACGGCATCAGCGCCGCGGTCGTGTTCGCCGACCTGGCGTCGCAGTGCAGGGCCGAAGGGATCACGGTGCTCGACCGCCTGGAGCACCTCTACCGAACCCATGGCCTCTGGGTGAGCACGCAGAAGAGCGTCGTACGACCAGGGACCGAAGGTCTCGCCGAGATCGCCGCGGCGATGACCAAGCTCGAGGATGATCTGCCCGATCAGCTCGACGGGCGCGCCGTCGTCTCCTCGACCGACTTTCGCGCCGGAGCAGCCGAACGTCCCCGCTGGCTGGCGGCAACGCCTCTTGTCGCTCTGGACCTCGAAGGTGACGCCAGGGTGCTCATCCGACCGAGCGGAACCGAACCGAAACTGAAGATCTACGTGGACCTGAGAGCTCCTCTCGGAGCGGACGACTCGGCTGCACTCGTCGAACAGAGCGCACTGGAGACCGCCAACCGGATCGGAGAAGCAGCTGCTGCATTCGTCGGACTTGCGTAAGACGACGAGCTTTGGCGGAGAGGGAGGGATTTGAACCCTCGAGGGAGTATTAGCCCCCTACTCGCTTAGCAGGCGAGCGCCTTCGACCGCTCGGCCACCTCTCCTCGCCCCCGGCATCGCCGGCGGCAGTCACAAGTTACAAGTTCCCGGTTCGAAGCTCCAACCCACCGGAGCTGCCACCGCCAGGAAACTCGGCTGCGTGGTCGTTGGTGGGGCTGGAGCCCGTCGCCCAAGGCGAACAATGACCGGCACGAGCGTGAACAGCACCATCGCAATGACCAGGATCAAGGCCAACAGACGAACCGAGCGGCCGAAGCGAGGCGTCGGCTCGGTCTCGTCAGGCCAGTAGGGATCCATGGCCACAGCGTATCGACCATCGGCGGTGTCCGCCGTCTGCCATACCTCTCGACACCGTCCCCTATCTCATGCACACTCGCAAACGGAGGTGAGCGGAGAGACTGTAGACATATACGCATGCATTTTGTAGACTTGCAGCATGGCGACCACCACCATTCGCGTCGACGCACACACCCATGCCCGCCTCCTCGAGTTGAGCCGTGCAACAGGAAGGTCTCTGATCGACACCGTGCGCGATGCTGCTGAGGCACTGCGACGTCAGCGGTTCGCCCACCTGGTTGCGGCCGAACTCTCCGAACTCCGCAGCGATCCCCCGGCCTGGAGCGCCTATGTGGCCGAGGCAGACTCGACGTCTGTGACCGATGGCATCGATTGACGATCTCTGGCTCGTAGATTTCGGCGATCCCCACCCGGGAGAGCCCGCGGCGCATCGACCTGCCCTGGTGCTCGGTCCGCCGGAGATGTTCGGTCAAGGCTTCCCGTTCGTCATCGTTGCGCCGCTGACCACTGCAAGACGGGGATTGTCGCTGCATGTCGAGGTCGAGGCCACGGCAGACACCGGCCTCGACGAGACCAGCTACGTGCAGTGCGAACTGATCCGATCCGTGAACCGCAGCCGCCTCATCCATCACCTCGGTGCGGTCACGGCCGAGACCGGCAGCCGCGTCGGCACCATTCTCAGGACCCTGCTCAACTACTGACTGCTGCGAATTGTCCCCGAATTGAACGCACGTTTATACTCCTGAACGTGAGTTCAGTACCGGCAGGGGCGGTACCGCCGATCGACGATCGGACGGCCAAGGCGCGCATCCGAGATGCCGCCATCGAGAGCTTCGCAACACATGGTGTTGCCGCCACAACGGCTCGCAGCGTTGCCGCAGCCGCCGGGGTTTCGCCTGGCCTCGTCATCCACCACTTCGGATCGATGGAGGGTCTCCGATCTGCGTGTGACGAGTACGTTGCCGCCGCGATCCGTCAGGGAAAACAAGAGGCGATCGGGGCCGGCCCGACACTCGACCTGCTGGCTGCCCTGCGCTCGGCCGACATGGGAACGCTGATCGGGTATCTCGCCGCCGTCCTCACCGAGGACTCTCCTGCCGTGGCGGCCCTGGTCGACAACCTGGTGTCGGACGCAGAGGTCTACCTCGAGCAGTTCGTCGCGACGGGATGGGCGACACCAACCGACAACCCCCGAGGACGCGCCGCGGTGCTCATGCTCTGGTCGCTGGGCGCGCTCGTTCTCCACAGTCACGCCAAGCGTCTCCTGGGCGTCGACCTCACCGATCCCAACGTCGGGGAAGCCATGGCCTCCTACGCTCTGCCGGCGTACGAGATCCTCGGGACAGGGATCCTCACAGAACAAGCCGCATCACAGATCCAGGCAGCGTTCGGCGAGATGGCCGGCCAGGACGTCCACACAACACCCGAAGTCACACGAGGGAAAGAGGAGATTCCATGAGCGAGCAGATCGCCATCCA
>CBEVHI010000023.1:0-16341 GCA_965549635.1 uncultured bacterium
CTCTCGGGCTCCTGCACACCGGTCAGAACGATGGTGGCACCCGGGTAGGTGTCTGAGAACGCCGCTACGAACGGGATGGATCCCCCGACTCCCATGTTGACCGGCTCCGCTCCCCAGGCTGCTCGCATCGCCGTTCGGAAGGACTCGAACACCGGCCCTTCGGTGGCGAGGGCGAATGCCTCGCCAGAAGCTCCCGGCGTGACCGTGACGCTCGCTCCCCACGGGACGTGAGATTCGAGATGGGTGACGAGGGCTTCCATGGCGGACGCGGGATCCTGGCCGGGTGCGAGCCGCATGCTCACCTTCGCTCTGGCGACCGGTACGAGGGCGTTGATGGCCTTGTCGACAGAAGGGGCATCGACGGCAAGAACCGAGATCGACGGCATCGTCCACAGTCGCGACGTGATGCTTCCCTCTCCGATCAGGTCGAGCCCTTCGACCGTGCCCGCCTGGCTGCGAAACTCGGACTCGGTCAGGTCGAGCGGGTCGGCGGTGTCCGAAGACACGAGCCCGGGAACGGCGACCCTTCCTTCATCGTCATGCAATGTGGCAAGGGTTCGAGACAGGACGGTGAGCGCGTCCGGCACGGGACCGCCGAACTCGCCGCTGTGGAGAGCATGATCCGCAGTGCGCACCTCGATGACACAGTCGACCAGCCCGCGCAGTGAGGTCGTCAGAGCCGGAACGCCGACCTTCCAGTTTCCCGAATCGCCGATGACGATGACGTCGGCGGTGAAGAGATGCTCGTGCTCCCGCAGGAAGTCCTCGAGATGAACTGATCCGATCTCTTCCTCCCCTTCGATGATGACCTTCACGCCAACCGGAGGCTTGCCGCCGTGGGCGAGCATCGCTCCCACGTGCATCAGGACCCCGGACTTGTCGTCGGCGACGCCGCGCCCATAGACCCGTCCGTCCCGCTCCGTGGGTTCAAACGGGGGAGATGTCCACTCGCCGTCCTCGCCCGGAGGCTGCACGTCGTGATGGGCGTACAGGAGCACCGTCGGGGCGCCCTCCGGGGCCGGGTAGTGGGCGAACACCGCAGGGTGGGCCCCCTCCGACTCGAGAAGCCGCACCTCAGGGAACCCGGCCTCTGTCAGGAGTTCGGCGACGAACGCGGCCGAAGTGCGTACATTCGCCGGATCGAATCCGGGGGCACTCACCGACGGGATGGTGGTGAGTCGTTCGAGGCCTTCGCGAATCGTGTCGAAGTGCTGGTCAACTGCGCTGCGGAGATCTTCGTATGTCATAGAAGGCAGGCTACCGCGCTCCGTGGCCGCTTCAGGAGGCGACGAGCAGAGGAACCCGCAGTTCGGCTTCGGTCAACCCTCCGTGATGGCCGACCATCGTGTCGACTGTTCCGTGGGGCACGAGAGCGTACCCACCGTCGGCCACGAGGAGGCCGTCGGGTTTCCGTTCCTCGAACCGGGGATGGTACGGAGTGGGCCCCCAGAGATCGGCGACCTCTTCGGTGGGTACCCATGTGGCCGGGATCGACGAAGCGAGGTCGGCACCCGCAGACGGTGGTCCTGCCACGTAGACGACGCGGTTGTCACCGTAGAAGACCAGGTCCGCGTTCTCCGGCAGAGAGACCTGGTGATCGGAAGCGATGTCGACGTGGCCGTGGTCTGCCGTTCCGATCGCGACGACACCATCCGGCAGGTTTGCAGCGATGTTCTCCCAGACCGCCCCGATGGAGTGGAGGGCGTCGACGTACATCTCGGAGGACTGGCCTGCCGCGTGACCGGCGGCGTCAACATGCGGCAGGTAGACGAGAGCGAGTGTCCCGGGAACGCGGACGGCCGCCAGGGCCTGCTCGGCGCCCGAGTTCCCCTCGGGGACTCCGATCACGTGTGCTCCCCGGTAGAGCACACGATCGAGGGGACTGTCGACGAAGGCCGCGGGTTCGGTGGCGATCACCCGACGACCGGCGCCGGTAAGACGTTCGGCCAGGTTGGGTCCGGGAAGGAATGTGCTCGGCTCGAGTTGGCAGACGGAGCCGTCGTCGAGATACCAGTAGATCGTGTTCAGAACGCCGGACTCGACGGCGAGTTGGTAGGCAATGAGGCCGTGTTGGGAAGGGGGGAGTCCGGTGGCGAGTGTCGATGTGTTGACCGTCGTCTGGGTTGAGAACGACGCATCGAGCGCACCGACACGTGCCGACAGGAGTGGAGCGGCTGCAGGGTGTTGGAGCTGACGGTCGCCAAGCCCGTCGAAGAGGACCAGGACATAACTGCGAGCGTCGGGGACTCCCGAGGCGAGATCCGGGGACAGTCCTCGAAACGGTGCGGCGCCGGCGAGCCTGCACTCGAGTTCTGCCACCAGATTGACGAGCCCTCCCCCCTGGTAGTCCGGAACACGCATCCACAGAGGCTACAAGTCTCAGTGAGGAGTAGCATGGTGTGGGAACAGATGTTCGGGGGTCTACGTGCATCCAATCCTCAATCCCTCACCTGAAGACTGGCGCCACGATGCGGCGTGCGCCGGCATGGATCCAGATGTCTTCTTTCCTGCCGAGGACACATCCTCTGTCCACGCACTGGAGATCTGTGCGGGCTGCCCCGTCCGTGAGGACTGCCTTCGGTACGCACTCGAGTTCCGGATGACGTCGGGCGTGTGGGGGGGAATGTCCGCAGCGCAGCGCCGCGAGTACCGCAGAAGCCGAAGCGTGCGTCGCGCCGGCTGACGGCGCTTCACGATCCCGAGAGGTAGCGTTCGGTTATGCGATCGGGACTGATGCGACGCTTGCTGGCCGGCAGGGGGACACTTGTCTTCCTTGCTTTCGGCCTCATTGTCTATCTGGCCGTCGGGCGTTTCCTGGGAGAACGGGCCGACCTTCCCCGTCTCGATGGAGCGGTGCTGCTGATCCTCACGGGTGCCCTTGCCGTCGAGTTCGTCGCCAAGGGAGTCTTCGCAGCCATGTTCAAGGTGGCGGTGCAAGCAGGAGGACTACGAATCCGCTTCCTCGCCGCGCTGCGGGCCGCTCTGGTCGCGAGCGGCGTGGCCCGGCTGGTGCCTGCTGGCGGAGCTTTCACGCCGGCCGCGATGGCGTGGACGGTGCGCGATGAGGTCGAGGGAACGGCGGGTGCTGCTCTGCGCACGACCGTTCTCACCTACGGCGGCCTTCTCTTGGGTACCGGGGGTGCCATTCTGTGGGCACGTGCAGGAGGCCTTGGGATTGCTCTCGAGGTGAGCGTCGTGACGATTGGCGTCGCCGGCGTCGTCACTGGCGGACTGCTGCTGGCCGGCCCTCGCTGGATGGGCTCACTCACCCGCCGACTGCCCGATCGACTGCGGCGGCTCATCGGTCCGACCGCGGTGGACCGAAGGGTCACCATGGTCGAAGTGGGCCTTCTGGTCCTCCGCCTCGGTACGGAGGCCGGGTCGATGATGTTGGCGCTTCGTGCATTCGGGATCGAGCTGACGCCGGACCGAGCTCTGGTCGTCTACGGGGTCGCTCATCTTGTCGGCGGTCTTCCCGGGTCTCCCGGCGGACTGGGAGTGGTCGAGGCAGGTTTGGCAGGCGTGCTGGCACTGTTGGGCGTTTCGCCATCGGTGAGCCTGGGACCCATCCTCGTGTACCGGGTCATTGCCTACTGGATCCCCGCCGGCGTGGGGGTGTTCGCAGGCGCACATACGTGGATGTCGCACACAGACCGAGTGGAGTCAGAAGAGGTTCCGCCCGTAGAGTGAGGCAAGTCGAAAACGAGGAGCCGAACATGGACTTCGAACTATCCGAGGAGCATCAGGCCTTTCGGAAGGTCGTTCGAGAGTTCGCAGAGCAGGAGATCGCCCCTTTTGCCGAAGAGTGGGACCGCGCCCACACGTTCCCGCTCGAGGCGGTCCAGAAGATGGCCGAGCTGGGTCTCTTCGGTCTGGTCTTCCCCGAGGAGTACGGAGGAGCCGATGCCGACTTCACGACGCTCTGCGTGGCCATCGAGGAACTGGCGCGAGTCGACCAGTCGATGGCGATCACGTTGGAGGCAGGGGTCGGGTTGGGGGCCAACCCCATCTACCAGTACGGGACCGAAGAGCAGAAGCGGCGCTGGCTGCCAGATCTCGTGACGGGAGCAGCCCTCGCCGGGTTCGGTCTGACGGAACCCGACGCCGGGTCCGATGCGGGGGGGACGCGTACCAAGGCCGTTCTCGATGGAGACGAGTGGGTGATCAACGGGTCGAAGTCGTTCATCACCAACTCGGGAACACCGATCACGTCCCTCGTGACGGTGACGGCAAAGACGGGTCCGGATGAGATCAGTTCGATCATCGTGCCCGCGGGGACTCCCGGCTTCGATGTCGAACCCGGCTACGACAAGATGGGATGGCGAGCGTCCGACACACATGGCCTGACATTCACCGACTGTCGGGTTCCTGCGGAGAATCTGCTCGGAGACCGGGGCAAAGGGTTCCGGCAGTTCCTCCACATTCTCGACGACGGTCGGATCGCCATCGCAGCCATGTCGGTCGGTGTGGCACAAGGATGCCTCGACCTGGCGACGGCATACGCCAAGGATCGTTCCGCATTCGGACGACCGATCGGAGCCAACCAGTCGATCGCGTTCAAACTGGCCGATATCGCGGTCGCCACACGGGCGGCCCGCCTTTTGACCTACGAAGCTGCGTGGATGAAGGACGCGGGGCGTCCGTATCGAGAGGCTGCAGCGATGGCCAAGCTGTTCGCCAGTGAAGCAGCCGTATCGGCCACTCGCGAGGCCGTTCAGGTCTTCGGCGGAAGCGGGTACATGGACGAGTCGCCGGTGTCTCGCTTCTACCGCGACGCCAAGGTGCTCGAGATCGGTGAGGGAACCAGCGAGATCCAGCGTTTGGTGATTGCGAGAGCCCTCGGCCTGCCGGTGCGCTAGCGGTGTGTCGCTCAATCATTTGGGCGACGGACCACTAGCCGGCGCCATTGCACTCGTGCGCAGGGTGTGCGAACCTGGCGCCAATGGCTGTTATCGACATCGACGGCTTCGTCGCCGGTGAGAAGATGCATGCGATCGAGCATGGCTTCCACGTCCACGACGAGCGCCACTTCATCGAGACCTACTCGCTCGGTCAGCAGTGGGAGGTCGACCTGCACCCCGAGAACGCCTGTGGGGGTCCGCTGGACCTCCATATGGCGCTGGAAGTAGACCCGAGAGTCATCCTCGCGTTCGAGGATCGAGTGATGCAGGATGAGACCGAACCTGAAGACGTGTTTCATCTCCCGCTGCACTTCAACTGGGTGCTGCCGCCGCTCCCTTCACCTCCGGATTTGCTGGTGCTGGCCACCGATCTCGCAGGCGTCGCCGGCACGGTCCTTCCCGTCGAGGTATCGGCGATCGACTCGTTCGCCTCGGTGACGGACGCTCCGCAGCGGAGCCTCGCGATCACCGGCAGGGTGGAGCTGTCGGTGCGCGACGTGTACCTCGCTCAGGTGCAGCTCTGCGACGTTCTCGACCGATGTAAGGAGATCAGCGAGTTCCTCCTCGATCAGGCTCCAGCCTGGCTGTCGGCGTGAGGAATCCTGGCCGGGTGCCGACATCGAGCTTCTGGACTGTCTAGGCTCACCAAAACCGCCCCGGGTGTGTGTGTGCAGAGACTCAGTTTGGTCATCGACAAGATCAACGATGCTTTTGGCACCGTTGCCGGGTGGTTGACTCTCTTCCTCGTCCTCAATGTCACGTTCGACGTCATCACGAGGTACATCTTCAACTTCTCCATCGTGGGATCGCAGGAACTCGAGTGGCACGTGTACTCACTGATCTTCCTGCTCGGCACCGGCTGGGCCCTGAAGGAGGAGCGGCACGTACGCGTGGACATCTTCTACACGAACCAGCCGCCGAAGGTGAAGGCCTGGATCAACACGATGGGCACCATCATCTTTCTGCTCCCGTTCTCGATCCTCGGTTTCTACGCCACGCTGCCGTACGTGAAGGCGTCCTTCATCAACGGCGAGATCTCCAACGATCCCGGCGGCCTGCGCTACCGGTGGATCATCAAAGGCGCCGTGCTGATCGGTTTCGCACTGCTGTTCCTGCAAGGGATCTCCGAACTGATCAAGTCGGTCAGGTACCTCCGGGGCAGGTACCCGGAGTACGCGGAGAAGCTCGGATGATGGTTGGAGAGGGCTGCTAGTGGAAGGCATCATCCTCTTCTCAGCTGCGATGGTGCTGCTGGTTCTCGGGTTCCCTGTCGCCTTCAGCCTGGGCGGCCTCTCGTTGTCGGTGATGTTCCTCGTCGGCTCGGACTTCCTCGGCCTCTACCCGTCGCGCGTCTACGGGGTGATGACGAACATCCTGCTGATGGCGGTGCCGCTGTTCGTGTTCATGGGCGTCATGCTGGAGCGCTCTGGACTCGCAGAGGAACTGCTCGAGACGATGGCCCTGCTGTTCGGGCGTATCAAAGGTGGCCTGGCCATCTCTGTCGTGGTCGTCGGTGCGATGCTTGCCGCATCCACCGGCATCGTCGGAGCCACCGTTGTGACGATGGGCTTGCTCAGCTTGCCCACGATGCTGCGCCGCAAGTACAGCCCGGGTGTGGCGACCGGCACGATTGCCGCGTCGGGCACACTCGGCCAGATCATCCCGCCGAGCATCGTGCTCGTGCTGTTGGGCTCCGTCCTCCAGGTCTCGATCGGGGAGATCTTCTTTGCGGCGATGGTTCCGGGTTTCATCCTCGCCTTCCTCTACATCGTCTACCTGTTCTTCCTGGGCAGAGTGCGACCTGACCTCGCCCCGGCCATGCCAGAAGAGGACCTGGCCCACTTCACGGGTCGAGTGGCTGTGGTGCAGACGCTCACCTCGCTCGTTCCACCGATGTTTCTCATTCTCGCCGTGCTCGGATCGATCTTCTTCGGGATCGCGTCGCCGACGGAAGCTGCCGCGCTTGGAGCAGTGGGTGCCTCCCTGCTGACGCTGGCGAGGGGCAAGCTGAATCGTGAGACCGTGAAAGCGGCCATGACCGAAACGCTCGGGTTGACGGCGATGGTGTTCACGATTCTGCTCGGTGCCACCGCGTTCGGTCTCGCGTTCCGGGCGCTGCACGGCGATCAGTTCCTTCAGGAGGTCATCAGGGATTCCAACCTCGGCGAGATGGGATTCTTGCTGATGTTCCTCGCGGTGATCTTCGTTGCCGGGTTCTTCATCGACTTCATCGAGATCACGTTCATTCACGTCCCGGTGGCGGCGCCGATCTTCATGCACTTCGGAGTCGACATGGTGTGGCTGGGCGTGCTCATCGGCATCAACCTGCAAACGTCGTTCCTGACACCACCGTTCGGCTTCTCCCTCTTCTACCTCAAGGGGGTGGCGCCGCCGGAGATCAAGACCACGCAGATCTACAAGGGCATCATTCCGTTCGTCATCATTCAGGTGGTGGGACTGGCGCTCGTGATCATGTACCCGCAGATCGCCATGTGGCTACCAGGGCTCATGGGGACGACGTAACGAAGTACGACAGCATTGAAGAAGAGCGGCCCGGAGGCCGCTCTTCTTGCCACTGATTGGTTCGGCTCAGATGTCGTACGCGGGAGAGACCAATTCGTAGTACGCCTTCTCCGACGTGGTGCTCCAGCCTCCGACCTGCTCGTGGAATGCTTTGTAGTCATCCCACACCTTGGCGCTTTGGGCGTCGCCTGCGGCGACGCCGTCGATCACCTCTGTGGCCGTGTCTCTGAGTGTCGCCATCACCGAGTCGGGGAACGGGCGAAGGTCGACGCCGGCAGCGATCAGCCGCTGCAGCGCTGCGCCGTTCTGCGAGTCGAACTGCGACAACTCCCAGATGTTCTGGTTGTAGGCTGCGATAGCGCAGATCTGCTGCAGATCAGGCGACAGCTTGCTCCACTCCGACTTGTTGATCGTGAGCTCCAGAGCCGTGCCGGGCTCGTGCCAGCCAGGGAAGTAGTAGAAGTTGGCGACCTTGTTGAAGCCCATGATCTCGTCGTGATACGGGCCAACCCACTCGGTGGCGTCGATGACGCCTCGTTCCAGGTTGGTGTAGATCTCACCGCCGGCGACCAGTGTGGCCGAAGCGCCGAGGGCATCGATCACCTTGCCACCGAGACCAGGAATCCTCATCTTGAGGCCCTTGAAGTCGTCGACAGAGTTGATCTCCTTGTTGAACCAACCGCCCATCTGCACGCCGGTGTTCCCTGCCGGGAAGGGCACAACGCCAAACTCGTCGTAGGTTTCCTGCCACAACGTCAGACCGTTACCGCCGAAGAACCAGGCCATCAACTGCTGGTAGTTCATGCCGAACGGGACCGCAGCGAAGAACTGCGATGCCGGCGTCTTGCCGGCGTTGTAGTAGGCAGCGCCGTTACCGGCCTGGGCCGTTCCGGCCGAGACGTTGTCGAACCACTCGAGCGCCGGTACCAACTCGCCTGCGCCGTAGACGGTCACCTTGATGCGACCCTCGGACATCGCTTCGACATCCCGGGCCCAGTTGGTCACGCCGTCGGCGAGGATCGGCAGCGTCGGTGGCCAGGTGGTCACCATGGTCCACTCGATCACGTCTTTGACGACGGCAGGAGCAGTGATGGTCGTCTCGGCGGCTGAGGTGTCGTCGTTCGAGCAGGCGGCGAGCGCAAGCCCGCCCACTGCGGCCGCTCCCGCGGCCATGGAGGCCTTCTTGATGAAGTCTCGCCTTCCGATCGGCTCAGTGGCGACGGCTACTTCCTCGGCCTCGACAGGGGTGTCGGGCATATCGCTCATTGGGAACTCCCTCCGCGCGCGGGCGATTGGAGCGAAACTTAGCGGGTATCTCTACCCGATGTCGGGAAATCCTCGTGTTTTACTGCCCCGGTGGCCGAGCCAACCGGGGTACGCCGAGGGGGTATCACAGCTGGGGATGGAGCGGTGACCGATTCCGCGCTCGATCACCTTCCGGCTTTGGTCACGCTCTCCGGCTGATGACTGATGACTGATGACTCTCTAGAACGGCACCCCGACCGCGTCGCAGAGGAACTCCATGAACGGCGCCGCGGCCTTGCACAGCTTGGCGTATTCGCCGACAAAACCCGGCGACGTAACGGCTTTCTGCGTCAGCCGGGTCGACGCGATGAAGTCCTTGCGTTTGAGGTCTTCGATGAGCGGGTGGTCGGGTTCGAAGCCGCGGGGCGGTCGCTTGAGTGACTCGCCTTCGAGCGCATAGACCCCCAGGAAACGTTTCGAGCGAGTCACTCGCTTCCACCGCGATGGGTCGTCGACGATCGCTTCGCGGATCTTGCGGGCTGTTGTGGCATCTGGCTGCCAGAGGCCGACACCGGAGAACACTCCCCCCGGTTCGAGGTGGAGGTAGAAGCCGGGGGCGTGAGCGTCCTTGCCGGCCTCGTGGCGAAACTGGAAGCCGGTGTTGGTCTTGTACGGACTCTTGTCCTTCGAAAACCGTACGTCTCGATAGATACGGAACATCGAACCGCCGACCGGCCGTGAGTCGGCGACGAAGTGGGGGCTGATCTTGGCAAGGTGGGGCGCGAAGTCGTCGACGAAACGTAGACCCGGTTCCTTGATGGTCCTCTCGTAGCGTTGTTTGTTGGCCTTGAACCAATCGCGTTCGTTGTTGGCTTCCAGGTCTCGCAGGAAGGTGAACAGGGCCGGGGAGAAGGAGCGTTGCGTTGCCATGTCCTCAACCTATCCCCGAATCGGCCCAATGCATAGGGGGGCGGTGGACGTAGAGTTCGGGCATGTTCCGCCGAAGGTCACCCACGTTGCCGCAGTCAGAGGAGGCGCTCCCCGGGCGCTCCGAGCCGATCGCGGTCCCGGAGCAGCACTATGTGCTTGGGACCAGGATGAACCCCCCATTCCCGGAAGGGTTGCAGCTGGCGGTCTTCGGCATGGGCTGTTTCTGGGGGGCGGAGCGGATGTTCTGGCAGCTGCCCGGCGTCTACAGCACATCGGTTGGCTACGCCGGTGGCTCAACGCCCAACGCCACCTATGGCGAGGTCTGCAGCGGCCAGACCGGTCACGCCGAGGTGGTGCAGATCATCTTCGATCCGGCGAAGGTGACCTATGCGCAACTGCTGAAGGTGTTCTGGGAGGGCCATGATCCCACCCAGGGGATGCGCCAGGGTAACGACGTCGGCACGCAGTATCGATCGGCCGTCTACACATTCGGTGACGATCAACAGGCGGCGGCGGAGGAATCGCTCGAGCGCTATCAGCAGGAGCTCTCAGCAGCAGGCTATGGGACGATCACCACCGAGATTCGGCCTGCCGGCGAGTACTACTTCGCGGAGGAGTACCACCAGCAGTATCTGGCCAAGAACCCGAACGGCTACTGCGGGATCGGTGGGACGGGAGTGGCGTGCCCGACCGGTCTCACCACCTGAGCTTTCTCGGCAATGCTGGCACCGCCTGGCGACGCTCCCAGTTCCGAGAAACCGAGGGACAACTTCTCGGCAATGCTGGCACCGGCTGGCGACGCTCCTAGTTCCGAGATTCTTCAGCCTTGGATGATCTCGAGCGCCTTGTTGAGCAGGAAGTCGCGATCTGACCCGGCCGGGATCTCGATCTCGACATCTGGCGTCAGCCCGACCTTGCCGTAGTCGTGGCCGTCGGGTGTGACCCAGCGAGCAACGGTCAGCTTCAACGCGCCGCCATTGCCCAGATTGAACTGCTGCTGAACGGTGTTCTTGCCGAAGGTGTGCTCGCCGATGACGGTGGCCCTTCCGGCGTCCTGGAACGCCCCGGTAACGACTTCCGACGCGGAGGCACTTGCACGATCGACCAGCACGTACAGGGCGATGCTCGGATCGGTGGCCAGTCCGCCGGGCATGACCTGGTACTCCTCGATGTCGTTGGGGGCTTCCGTGCGCAGCACCAGTCCGTCGGCGAGGAACGCACTGGCAACCAGGATCGCCGAGTTGAGCGATCCGCCGGGGTTGTGCTGCAGGTCGAGCACGATTGATGTCGCCCCGGCATCGAGGAGCTCGCGAAGGGCAGCGTCAACCTGCTGGGGGGCGTTGGTGGCGAATATCGACAGATCGAGATAGCCGGTTGTGTCGTCGATCATCCGGGAAGAGACGATGGGGACCTCGATGGCGGCACGGGTGATCGTGAACTCGAGCGGTGTGCCATCGCGGAGCACGCCGATCTTCACGTCGGTCCCCGCGGGGCCCCGCACCTCGGCGATCACTTCATCGACCAGCCAGCCGTCGATAGATTCGCCGTCGACGGTTGTCATGACGTCGCCGGATCGGAGCCCGACGGCCTCAGCGGGCCCACCCTCGAGCGGGCTGACGATGACGAGGTGGCAGGTATCCGAGATCGTGGCGCAGGCGCCGTCATCGGGTGCGTTCGGGTCTTCCGGACGCACGAGAGCACCGATGCCTTCGATCTGTCCAGACGTCTCCTCCTGGAATCGCGAGAGAGCTTCGGGGGAGAAGTAGACGCTGTAGGGATCGTCGAGTCCGTACTGGAGCATCCCGTTGATGCCGGCTGCGACGAGGTCGGGGACAGGTGCCGGTTCGGTCTCTTCCTCCTGGACGAACGCGTCGCACATCGGACCGAAGGCCGGTGTGGGGAGAGCGCACGTGAGTGCGCCGGGGGCGATAGCGTCCGGCTCACCCTCGTGCTCGGTGATGCCTCGGGCAGCTCCGGCGGCGAGTGTGGCGTCGTCGATTGGATCGACGTAGGAGGTGGAGATGATGTGGTAGGCGGTACAGAGCGGGCGGAAGTCTTCTGAAGCGTCATCACAGGAGGTCGTGGCGAGGGCGCCCGATGTTGGCGGACTCGTGGTGTCCGACGGTGTTGTCGGTGGGGCCTCAGGTGCCGTTGTCGTGCTGGGCACCGCCGATCCAGGTGGTGTCGTGGTCGAGAGCACGGCCGGCGCAGTGCAGGCGGTCAAGGTGAGGATTGCTGCTGCCAGGATCGCTTTGAGCTTCATGTCTGACCTGATTCAACCGCAATTCGGGAGAAACACCGCATCCGAGCCCGACTCCAAGTCGCTCGGTGGCGCTCCAGCCTACGATGCGGCCAGGGGCATCACAGCAGCTGATCCCGGTGCCCGAGCTCCGTCAGCCGGCTCGCGGTGTCGTCGGCGAGGATCTCGAGCGCATCCACGAACAGGGTTGTCTTCGCTGATCGCAGAAGCCGATCCGGCTCGGTCGCTCGCTTGGGGAGGTGAGAGGTGAGCAGCAGGACGTTGCGGTGACGCTGGGCCAGGATCGCTGCCTTGCCGATGCTTCGCAGCACCCCTTCGGTGGTCGCCAGTCCGTTCTGTGTGGCCGTGAATCCGCCGGACACGTCGACCAGCCACTCGGTGCCGTTGGGTGCTGTGGCCACCAGACTGACGACGACTCCGTCGAGTTTGCGGTCCCTTCCATCGACGGTGAACCCGGCTTCGGCCAGGGCCGAGGCGGCCACGTCGAGGATCTTGCGATTGACGGCGGGTGGTTGGGTATCTGCATCGTCTGTCAGTCGTTGTTTCGCAATCGCCACGTACGCCGGATCGAGGTCATACCCGACACCACGACGCCCTGCCCGGGCTGCGGCCACCAGCGTTGTGCCCGAACCCATGAACGGATCGAGCACGAGATCATCCTCGTAGGTGTACAGGTTGATCAGTCGTAGGGGGAGGGCAATCGGAAACGGGGCGGGATGCCCGACTCGTCGAGCGCTCTCAGGGTGGATGTCCCACACGTCGAGGGTCGCCTCCAGGAACTCGTCGTTGCTCAGCGAATTCTGGAAAGGCAGTCCTTCCCGTTCTCGCCGTGTTCTGGTGCGAGCGCGGTTGAACCTGCCCTTCGAGGCGATGACGACCCGCTCGCTGGTGTCCCGCAGCACCGGATTGGCGGCGCTGGCAAACGAACCCCAGGCGCACGATCCGGACATGCCTCTGCCCTTGCGCCAGACGATCTCACCGCGCAGCAACATTCCTAGGTCGTCCTGAAGGATGGTGATGACGTCTGAGGAGAGACTGCGGTACGGCTTGCGGCCGAGGTTGGCGACGTTGACCGCGATGCGTCCGCCTGGTTCGAGTACTCGCCTGCACTCGGCGAAGACCTCTTCGAGGAGCTCCAGGTACTCCACGTACGACGCAGGCACACCATCGGCGCCGAGTTCCTTCTCGTATTCTTTGCCTGCGAAGTACGGAGGTGAGGTGACAACCAGCGCAACCGAGTTGTCGGGGAGCTTGTCCATCGAACGAGCATCGCCGAGAAAGCAGCCATCCCCGAGGTCGGGTGCGACGCTCACGCTGTCGTCGTCGCTGATCTCGGGAGGTTGGAACCGGTCATAGAACACACTTGCGTCGTGAGCTTCCCGCCGGCTCACTCCAAAACTCGATGTGCTGGTTCCACGTCGCTGTGCCACGCCAGCAATGTAGGAGACGACGCGCGAGAACGCGAGGACCGAGCCGAGCGGTGCTGTCTCCACGAGCCTCTCCGCGGACTTGCCTTCTCCAGGGGGAGGACTAAACCGGTGTCGTGCGTGCTTCAGAGATACCTGCCGAGATCGTCAGCGTGGGGCACTTCCTCACCCGGGCGCAGGCCGCGCACGCAGTCGGAGTGCAAGGTCACGATGTGCTTGCCATGCAGGGGCTGCTGAGATTGGGAAGTAGGTTTGCCATCCAGGAGTGCTACCCGGCGTTCATGTTCCATGGCCACCTCGAGGAGTTTCGTGATGTGGTGTCCCGGTTCGATGGGACAGACCCCTGGCTGGTGCTCGGATGGATGAATGAGGTCCGGCCCGAACTCGGTGGACGATCCCCGGCGCAATGGATCAACGAAGGGCGTGATTCGGACCGGATTCTCTCGATGGCCAAGCGGGCACAAGCCTGAGCCCTGTGATGTGTGACACATCTCTTGCTTCCTTGAGATAGCCTCAGGACAACAGGGAGAAGAGGGGAAAGAGCGATGAAGAGACTCATGACGGTTGTGATCGTTCTCGTGCTCGTCGTTGCGGCGACCGGTTGCGCAAAGGCTGCGGAGAAGGTGAGCGAGAAGGTCGCCGAGAAGGCGCTGGAGGAGAGTGGCGGTGGCAACGTCGACATTCAGCAGTCCGGCGATGAGACGGTCATCAAAGTCGAGACGGATGAGGGAACCATGGTTTTGGGCGGAGGGGAGATCCCTGCGGACATGACGGTTCCGGTTCCCGACGGTGGTGACGTGACCAACTCGATCTCCGCACCGGATGGGATGACGGTCAGCCTCGCCTACCCGAAGGGCGACTTCGACGACATCGTGAAGTTCTACGAGGACTGGACGGGGTCGGGGGACTTCCAGAAGAACAGCTTCAGTACCGAGTCGGACGGGACCACGATCCAATCCACCAGCTGGTATTCGGACGACGGAAACATCTCCATTTCGGTCACGGACAACTGTGTTGACGCCTCCGGCAACGACGATGCCGTGTGCGTGATGATCATCGAGAGCAACTGACCGGATCGTCTGGGTCTGATCGGCGACGAACGAACAGGACGCGACCTCAGTTACGCGCGTTGTGGCTGGGTCACATCAAGCCTCTCCTTCTTGTGACGCTCGAGCGGGATAGTCAGCGTCGAGCGTCACAAGACGGGTGAGTTCTGGCGCAGCGCTATCGTTCCACGCCTTACGGCTCGCCAGGATCTGCAGTGCTCACCTCTCTCATCGCCTATCGCTCATGGATCGTGTTCGTCGGCACGTTCTTCTTCGGGGACTCCGTCGTTCTGGCCGCCGGCGCGTTGGCAGCTCAGGGTCACTGGCAGCTTCCTTGGGTGTTCGCCTGGGCGCTCCTCGGAACGGTGATCTCGGACACGGTGTGGTTCTCGATGTCCGGCAGGACTCTGGCCCGTATCCGTCGTGACCCTGAACGTCTCGCCCGCCTGAATCGCGTGACCGCCAAACTGGACCGGTGGGTGGGAGACCATCCTCATCGGGGTCTGCTCTTCGTGAAGCTTCTCTACGGAACCAGGGTGTTGTCGCTCGTCTACATGTCGGTCCGCCGTGTGCCGACCCGCCGGTTCGTAACCTTCGATGCGTTTGGAGCGATGCTGTGGCTGGCGGTCCTCCTCCCGATCGGCTGGTTCGCGGGGACCCAGCTCGCCGCAATCGAGCGGAGTGTCCCACGGGTCGAGGTGCTGCTGCTCGTCGTTGCAGTTCTCGGAGTCGTCGCGAGGAAGGGCTGGAGATGGATGCGCCGCTCAGAGGCGTAACGGCCATCGTTGCCGCCTACAACGAAGCTCCGCGTATCGGACGCGTCCTGGATGTGCTGGTCGCCTATCAGGGCTTCGAGGAGGTGATCGTGGTCGACGACGGGTCGACCGACGGCACGGGTGAAGTTGTCGCTCAGTTTCCGGTCACGTACGTCCGGGTGGAAACGAATCAGGGGAAGGGCCACGCGATGGACGTCGGGGTGGCGAACGCGAGCACCGATGTCATCTTCTTCGCCGATGCCGACATCGTTGGCCTGACACACGACATGATCGCCGAAACGATCCAGCCGGTGCTCGACGGTTCGTGCGAGATGTTCATCCTCATGCGCAACCGCAAGATCTACTTCCTGCGGATGCTGATGCACTTCATTCCGCTGCTCGGCGGGGAGCGAGCCCTCACCAGACGCCTGTGGGAGCACCTCCCCGATCGCTACAAAGCCCGGTTCCGGATCGAGGCTGGACTCAACTTCTTCGCCGTATATCACGGGAGAGGGCTTCGCTATCGCGTGTTCCGAGGCATCTCCCAGACGGTCAAGGAGGAGAAGTTCGGATTCTGGGAGGGCGTGAGACGACGATTGCGGATGTTCGGGGACATCATCTCCGCAGCCTGGGAACTTCAACGCAGGGACGTTCCCCGAACCGTCGAGGCGCGTCGTCTCGCAGCGGTGCGGGTCGTGGCGAGTGTGGCCGGGTTGATCGTCGGGCTGCTCGTGGTGGTTGCGACACTGGCCGGTCCGGTCGACTTCGTACGTTCGGTCTTCGCCCACGAGCTTGCCCAAGACCCATCGGCGCCCCTCGTCCGCTGGCTCGAGTCGGTGGCCTCAGGAGTGGCCGCGCCGGTTCTCCTCGGCATCGGGGCCGCACTGATCGTGTTGAACCTCGCCTTCTTTGTCGGGTCTCTGGTGCGTATGGTGTCGATCGGCAGGATGCGGTCTGAGGGCTGATTCCCCGTTCTTGTGACGCTTGAACGGGATAGTCAGCGTCGAGCGTCACGAGAACAGGTCGATTAGGCGGCTGAGCCGATGAGAAGCGCGATGCCGAGAGCGACGATCGCCGCGCCGACCGTGCGTCGGTGCCCAAGTGCTTCTTTGAGCAACAGCCATCCACCCAGCGCTCCGAGAACGACCGAGGATTCGCGGATGGTCGCGACGTAGGCAACCGGTGCGAGTCGCACGGCGCTCAGAACCAGCGCATACGCGCCAAGGGAGGCGACTCCGGCGAAGAGGTGGCGCC